>JAENXB010000397.1 GCA_016649785.1 Flavobacteriaceae bacterium | reverse complement strand
TAGAAACTTCTTCAGTACTGGCAATCGTATTCATTACCTGTTCCATTTTGGGACCTACTTCACGGCTGGTATTATTTTTCGCCCAATAAGTTAGGGCCGATCCGTTTTGATGAAATACAGCCCAGAAAATGATAACCACTCCAAAAATAGAAAGTAAGGCTGCAATGGGGGCTTTCTCATGTTTATCGGCTGTTCTCCAGGTATTGTAAAAGAAAAACAGGACTGGTAAACAGAAAAATATAAATGCATCGTTAGAGTCTGATCCGAAAATATTGTCCGGAATAAACCAACCGAGAGTGGCTGCAGCAAAAGCCGGTAAGAACAAGACAGCGAATATTTTTCCAAGAGACAAATCACTCGCCCGTTTTGGTGAAATTTTGTCAGCTTCCTTAATTTCAGGAACCCACATGTTGCCAAATGCAAACCACACCATGCCTACAAGCATACCAATACCTGCAGCAGCAAATGCCCAACCCCATCCATAGGTAAGGCGTAACCAGGCAGCAACAAAATTACAGACAAAAGCACCAATATTGATGCCCATGTAAAAAATATTGTACCCCGAATCTTTTAAATGTACGTATTCGGGTTTTTCGTATAACTTACCCAATAAAACCGACACATTGGGCTTAAACATACCGTTTCCCAGAATGATGAGCAGCAGTGAAATATAAAAGGTCTTCACACTGTCCGGGATGGAAAGGCCAATGTAACCTGCCGCCATTAAAAAACCGCCAATGTATATAGACTTGCGGTAACCCAGAAACCGGTCAGCAATCAGACCGCCGAAAAATGGGGTGAGATAAACCATTGCCAGATAGCTTCCATAAATATCGGCTGCCTGCATATTGCTTAATCCTAAACCTGCAAATTTGGCTGTCTCAGGTGCAATCATGTATAAAGTAAAAATACCGAGCATCAGATAATAGCCAAAACGTTCCCACATTTCGGTAAAAAAAAGAATCATTAATCCTTTTGGATGTTTGTTTAGTAGCATAGTTAATCTTGTTTTGGTTATTTTTTACAATGATATGGCATCCCCCAGGTAATCAAAATGATAAAAACCCAAACTTTCCAGTGGTAGTAATTTCGGATCAATTGGCATTTCAGGGCACTAATATAGCACAATTTAAAAAGAAGTAAAAAGGTGTACTTTCGGCGCTTGCGTAGATTCAAGTCACAAATGCGACAAATCAGTTTAAAGCTGCAAAAAAGATTTTAGACGGCGTTTGAAAATTTAACT
>JAENXB010000342.1 GCA_016649785.1 Flavobacteriaceae bacterium | reverse complement strand
TACTGGATGGCCAGGCACAGGAATTTGTGGTAGCTAAAAATGAAAAAGTCCTGGGGATACTTTCCCGGGATGAACTTATAAAAGGATTATCGTCAGATGGAAATAAATCCAAAGTTTCTGATGCCATGCGAAAAGATTATTTGACCTTAGATCCCGATATGTCCTTACAGGAAGTGTATCAAAAAATCATGCAAACAAAGTGTCCGGTAGCCCCGGTAATGGAAAATGGAAAATTCATAGGAATTGTTGACAAAGAAAATATTGACGAATTTATTATGGTGAAAAGGGCTATGAAATAATCATTACGAATCCCAAATTAACTACGGATGCTTCGGGACAAATAATCATTTGACTATCTTTGACCCATGAAAAATAGTATCCAGCCCCAAAATATCCTCGCTAATTTAGAAATCGAAAATCTTAACGAAATGCAGGTGATAGCTCAAAATGCTATCATTAGCGACAACAATATTTTGTTGCTTTCGCCAACAGGTTCAGGAAAAACACTGGCTTTTTTACTGCCTGTTTTTGAAATGCTGAAACCCGAAATTCATTCTGTTCAGTGCCTCATTCTTGTCCCTTCAAGGGAATTGGGATTGCAAATTGAACAAGTCTGGAAAAAAATGGGGACAGATTATAAAGTGAATATTTGTTACGGCGGACATTCCATAGATACAGAAATAAAAAATCTAAGCAATCCCCCGGCAGTTTTAATAGGGACCCCCGGACGAATTAAGGATCATATTGAGAAGGGTACTTTTCGCCTGGACAAAATTGAAACTTTAATTCTGGACGAATTCGATAAATCCCTGCAACTGGGTTTTCACGAAGAAATGTCTTTTATTATTGGAAAATTACCGAAACTGAACAAACGGGTTTTGGTATCGGCCACTTCTGATATTGAAATTCCGCGATATACAGGAGTTGTAAACCCAACCATCCTGGATTTTATTCCGGAAGAAGAAGAAAGCTCAAATCTTTCCACAAAAATCGTGATCTCCAAAGAGAAGGACAAAATAGAAAGTCTGTTCCACCTGCTTTGCTCTTTAAATTCTGAAGCTGCTTTGGTTTTTTGCAATCACAGGGAAGCAGCAGAGCGGATTAGCGAACTGTTGAATGAAAAAGAAGTCTATGCAACCTATTATCACGGTGGAATGGATCAGGACGAGCGGGAACGAGCCTTGATTATGTTTAGGAACGGAAGCGTGAATTATTTAATTACCACCGATCTGGCTGCCCGTGGTTTGGATATTCCGGAAATGAACCATGTGATTCATTATCAATTACCGGCAAAAGAAGGCGAATTCACACATAGGAATGGAAGGACAGCCAGAATGCTGGCAACGGGAACGGCCTATATTATTTTGAATGAAAGCGAGAAAAAACCGGATTATTTAGATAATTCAACAAAAATTTTAAAGGTTGGTAATTCCGGAATCCTGCCTAAGTCACCTGAATTTCAAACTATTTATATAAGTGGAGGAAAGAAAAACAAGCTCAATAAATTTGATATCGTAGGTTTCTTTTCCCAAAAAGGAAAACTGGAAAGAGGCGATCTTGGTTTGATAGAAGTCAAAGATTTTATATCGTTTGCAGCGGTAAAAGCCACTAAAGTTGAAGACTTTTTATCTCTTATTAAAGATGAAAAAATGAAGGGCAAGAAATTTAAAATTGAGGTTGCGAGGAACGTGATCAAAAAAGAGGAAGACTAAGAGAAAAAAAATTCCAAAATTCCAAATTCCAAATCATAAATCATAAATCCGCGTAATTCGTTTTAATTCGTGATTTTCCCGAATCAACAAACCTCCAAACTGCTGTATCCCTGTCCGTTTCGTTTTAGTTTGATTTGCGTTGCGATGCGTTCCTTGAGTGAATCTACGTGGCTAATGATCCCGATGGTTTTGGAGGATT
>JAENXB010000288.1 GCA_016649785.1 Flavobacteriaceae bacterium | reverse complement strand
CGAGTTCCTCCTGATTCCTGAAAACTAAGGTATCATCAAACTCATCCAATAAAATAATACTATCGGTTTTAATTCTTCCTGAAAGTAATTCCTTAGATAATTTATTTAAAACTTCTCTTTGTAATACTCTTTTTACAGGTCGTGCTCCAAATTGAGGGTCATAACCTTGTCTAGAAAGATATGCTAAGGCTTCTTTTGTAGCATCTAGCACAATACCTTGTTTTAAAAGCATCTTTTTAAGTCCTTTTAACTGAAGGTCTACGATCTTTAGAATATCTTTTTTGCTTAATGGTGTAAACATAACAATATCATCTATCCTGTTAATAAACTCAGGCCTTACACTTTGTTTTAACAGGGCTAAAACTTCTGTTTTGGCAATTTCCATCGCAGTGTCGATATCCTTAACTGTATCAAATTTTTCCTGAATTATCTGGGATCCCATATTGGAGGTCATTATAATAATGGTGTTCTTGAAATCGGCCAGCCTCCCTTTATTATCGGTCAGCCTTCCTTCGTCCAGTACTTGTAATAGGATATTGAAAGTATCAGGATGCGCTTTTTCGATCTCGTCCAATAATATTACAGAATATGGTTTCCTTCTCACAGCTTCAGTTAATTGCCCGCCTTCTTCATAACCAATATATCCGGGAGGCGCTCCTACCAGTCGGCTTACCGCGTTCCTGATATTCGCTCATATCTATCCTGGTCATAGATGATTCATCATCAAATAAATATTCTGCAAGGGCTTTGGCCAATTCGGTTTTTCCTACCCCGGTTGTGCCAAGAAATAAAAAGGTTCCAATTGGTTTCTTTTGATCCTGTAATCCGGCACGGCTTCGTCTCACCGCATCGCTCACCGCTTCAATGGCTTCTTCCTGTCCCACAACGCGTTTGTGCAATTGTTCTTCCAGTTTAAGCAATTTTTCACGATCGCTTTGCAGCATTTTGGTAACCGGTACGCCTGTCCATTTGGCTACTACCTCGGCAATATCCTCATAAGTTACCTCTTCTTTGATCAAAGTTTTGCTGTCTTTATTTTCCTCAAGTTGCTTTTGCAGTTTCTCAAGGCGTTCCTGGGCTTCCTTAATTTTACCGTAGCGAATTTCCGCAACTTTTCCATAATCGCCATCGCGTTCTGCCTTTTCAGCTTCCAATTTAAAATGTTCGATATCCGATTTTGCAGTTTGAATATTATCTATAACCTCTTTTTCATTTTTCCATCTTGCATTCAACTCATTGCGTTCTTCTTTTAAATTTGCCAGATCAACTTGCAGGGATTTTAACCTGGTTTCGTCATTTTCGCGTTTAATGGCTTCAATTTCAATTTCCAGTTGGGTGACTTTTCTGTCTAAAACATCCAGTTCTTCCGGTTTTGAATTGATTTCCATTCGCAGTTTTGAAGCGGCCTCATCTATCAGGTCGATCGCTTTATCAGGCAAAAACCGGTTGGTGATATAACGTTGTGATAATTCTACCGCGGCGATAATGGCTTCATCTTTAATTCGCACTTTATGATGGGTTTCATATTTTTCCTTGATCCCGCGTAAAATTGTGATGGCACTTTCGGTATCAGGTTCATCTACTATAATCTTTTGAAAACGACGCTCCAGCGCTTTGTCTTTTTCAAAATATTTTTGATATTCATCTAGGGTGGTTGCTCCAATTGCCCTTAGGTCACCCCGGGCGAGTGCCGGTTTCAGGATATTCGCGGCATCCATGGCACCTTGTCCGCCACCGGCTCCTACCAATGTATGGATCTCATCTATAAATAGCACAATATTGCCTTCACTGCCGGTAACTTCTTTTATCACTGCCTTTAAGCGTTCCTCAAATTCACCTTTGTATTTGGCACCGGCAATAAGCGCTCCCATATCCAGGGAGTAAATTTGTTTGTCTTTAAGATTTTCCGGGATGTCCCCGGAGATGATCCGGTGAGCCAATCCTTCGGCAATCGCGGTTTTTCCCACTCCGGGTTCCCCAACCAGCATTGGATTGTTTTTTGTCCTTCTGGTCAAAATTTGAAGCACCCGCCTTATTTCTTCATCGCGGCCAATAACGGGATCCAGTTTCCCTTCTTCGGCCATTTTGTTGAGGTTAATTGCGTATTTATTTAAAGAATTATAGGTTTCCTCAGCGCTTTGGGAAGTGACACGACCACCTTTCCTCAATTCATCAATAGCCGATCTCAGACCTTTTTCTGTAGCACCCTGATCCTTTAGGATTTGGGCAACTTTACTGCTCGACTTGAATATTGCCAGGATCAAATGTTCTATTGAAACATATTCATCGGTCATTTTTTTTGCGATTGTACTTGCTTCATTTAAAGTTTTTGAAGCCTCTCTGGATAACATGAGCTCGCCCCCGGTAACTTTTGGGAAACTTTCAATGGTTTTATCCAGGATCTGGGTAAAAAGATTGACGTTAATATTTAATTTTTTCAGAAGAAAGGGCGTCACATTTTCATCTACCAGGGTGATGGCCTTAAAAAGGTGCTCGTTTTCAATCTGTTGGTGGCCTAATTCCTGGGCGAATTGTTGTGCCTTTTGAACGGCCTCCTGTGCTTTTGTGGTAAAATTGTTAAAATCCATAAGTCGAAATATTAAATACTGTTGTAAAATAAGCAAAGCATGTACCACCAGGACTAGGCAGTCCAAAATGACTGATTATATCATTCTTAACGGACAAAATGACGGTTTGATGCGATTCTATACTAAAGTTACCGAATTTCGCCAGTAATGCGACACAAAATTTAATAATTTAATCAATAGAATTCCCCGAGGCTCTGCCTCGGGTGTTGCGTAAAGATATTTATATTTGTGGTTATGAGTGAACATATCCATAAAAGTCATAACAAGAGTTTGCTTCTTTATCATTTTGTTTGTCCTATCAAATAT
>JAENXB010000109.1 GCA_016649785.1 Flavobacteriaceae bacterium | reverse complement strand
TCTAATGCCTCACCGGTATAAGAGACAAATACTGTAGGAATACAAAGGGTAGTTCCCAAAATAAACGCAGGCGAAGTAGGATCCCAGGCGGTATAACCCCTGGCTTCAAAGGTATTTCTTATTCCTCCGTGAGGAAAACTGGAAGCATCCGGTTCTTGTTGAACCAATTGGTTTCCTGCAAATTTTTCAATAGCCAGGCCTTCCCCAATTGTTTCAAAAAAGGCATCGTGCTTTTCGGCTGTACTTCCGGTTAAAGGTTGGAACCAGTGGGTATAATGTGTAACTCCTTTTGAGATGGCCCATTCTTTCATCCCGTTTGAAATATGATCGGCTAACTCACGGTTAATCTTTGATCCGTTAATATTGGCGTCAATCACACTCTTATAGGCTTCCTTGGTGAGGAATTGCCGCATTACCGTTTCGTTAAAAACGTTTTTTCCAAAGAGCTCCGATCTTCGCAGAGTCTCATCAATTACTACCGGTTTACGGTTAAATGTTTCTTTTAATGCTTGAAATCTTAAGGTGGACATATTATTAATTTTAATATTGACTTCAACAAAAATACGTTTTTTAATGAAATACCCCCTAAAATTTGGGGGTAAAAAATGTTAAATTACAATCTAAAAGAAACAAGTCCCTGAAATTAGTTTAAAAATGCCATTCCAATAAAAATTACATAACTCACAAAAAGGATTGCTCCCTTATATCGGCTAAAAATAAATTTCTTTGGAATAAAGGCCAGAGGGATCAGGATAAAGGCAAATCCTATCATCCAGAAGATATCATTGGTAAGAATGGCTGTTGAATTTAAATAAATAGGCTGGATAATAGAGGTAATCCCTAAAACCGAAGCTATATTAAAAATATTGGAACCTATTAAATTCCCCATAGAAAGGGCCTTCTCTTGTTTAAGCGCTGCAATAACCGATGCCGCCAATTCGGGCACACTGGTTCCTATCGCAATAATAGTTATGGAAATTACGCGTTCGCTCACCCCCAGCAATCCCGCCAGATCTACTGCGCCGGAAACCAGCAATTCTGAACCTGCCCAAAGGGCAAATCCGCCAATTATAAGCCAAGCCACAATTTTGAAATTTGAAATTTTCGACAGGGATTCATCAATTCCTTCCACCTCAACATGTGATCTTCTTGCATGCCGTATCAAAAAGAACAGATATAAAGACATTGCAAGAAGCAAAGCAAATCCCTCAAGTCTCGATAAATTTCCGCCACTGCCAAGAAAAAAGTAAAGCAAAATTGAAAACAACATCATCACCGGCCAGTTGAACTTATAAAAATCCCTGTCAACCACCAATGGAGATATAATTGCGGTTATACCTAATACCAACCCAATATTGGCAATATTTGAGCCTATTACATTTCCAAGGGCAATATCAGAAAACCCATTTAAGGCAGCCTGTAGGCTTACCAATAACTCAGGCAACGAAGTCGCAAAAGAAACGACTGTTAAACCAATTACCATTTTTGAGAGTTTCAGCTTAAAGGAAAGGGCCACTGAAGAACGAACCAAAAATTCCCCTCCAACTACCAATAAAGCTAAACCAATCAGGATGTATAAAACACTCATTTATTTACTTTTTGGCGAAGATAAAGAAAGTTAGGGATTCTAAAGAATTTGTATTTTAACTATAAAATCTCAATCCATATTTCAGATCTAAAATCGGCAATCGTTAATCCTTGTTCTCAAATCGAGAATAGTCAAGGCCACTATTTATAATATTTGAATCGAAATTTTCCGTGTGGAGTGAGGAAAAACCGTTGAAACGGTTGGGACTGTGCCCGGAACCTAAGTAACCCAGGATTAAAATAGTGGGCTATGTTTATAATATTTCTTAGCAGATGCCGTGGAAGTAAAAAATTGATGGTTTTTGGGACTATCCCGTAAAGTGTATAAGTTTAAAAACAGGTTTGGCATTTTTTCTTAAAGTCAAACCATTTCTCCATTTAAGGGAAAGAACCGGTTGTACACTCTCCACTTTTCTCTTTCCTCTTTCCACTCTTCACTTTTTTTACTTTCAAACTTCCGTCTTCCGTCTTCGGTCTTCGGTCTTCACACTTTCCCCTATTTTTCAATATCTTTGGTAGAAACCAGCCAAAACATGAAAAACAGAATCTTTAAATTCCTTTCCAAAGTCAATAAGAGAGTACTTCCAAGCTATTCAAAACAAGGTTTGGATCTTCAAAAAGCCAATAAATTACAAATGGCCATTATCGGTTGGAAATTATGGGTGACAAAAAATGCATTGGATTAATTAATAGCTCAGCAAAGATCTTACCTCATGCTCCGCGATCTTCTCCCTGCCGTTTAAAAAACCAAGTTCAATAAGGAAATTGCATTGAATAATATTCCCTCCCATTTTCTCTATCAAACTACAAGCTGCTTTCGCAGTACCTCCTGTTGCCAAAACATCATCGTGAAGGATCACATTTTCTCCGGGTTTTATAGCATCCTGATGTATTTCCAGGATATCTGTCCCGTATTCCAACTTATAACTTTCGGCGTGAATTTTATAAGGCAATTTTCCTGGTTTTCTTATGGGCACAAACCCTGCTTTTAGTTTTTCAGCTAAAAGCATTCCGAAGAAAAATCCCCTGGATTCAATCCCTACTACTTTATCAATTTTTACATCACCTAACAGCTTAATGAATTGCGCAACAGTTTCCTGAACTGCTTCAGGATCCAGCAGCAACGGCGTGATATCTTTATATTTAATTCCTTCTGATGGAAAATCGGAAATTTCGCGAATGTATTCTTTCAAGTTTTTCATATTGTAACGCTGATCTTTAGAATTGCCAAAAATAACAATTCCTGCGGGATATTGCCTCTTAAGTAATCCGGGATTTCAATTAAAAAAGCCAAATTCAAAGTCTTCCTTTTCCTCAGCTTTTCTTTATCTTGCCTGACAATCAGTTTAACAAAAAAAATTGTAAATATTGTGAATATAAATCAGCCCCTCCGGAACCCTTCAACTTATCTAACTTCCAAATTTCAAATCGACAAAATATTATTCTTTATAATATGGATATTCCTGGCGCAGGCAACATTCGCTCAGCAAAGTGAACTTTCCGTAGAAAAAATCATGCAAGACCCACAGTGGATGGGTACCTTCCCGTCTGAAATCAGTTGGAGTGAAGACGGCAAAACGATTTACTTTAATTACAATCTTCAGAAGGACCCTTCAGATTCACTTTACAAGATCTCTCTTAACAATCTAACTAAAATTGAAAAAGTGCCTTTTCGGGAACAAAATAACCTGACCTCACAAACCGGTGATTACAATAAAGCTCGCAGTCAAAAGGTTTTTGTAAAGGATGGGGATTTGATGTTGTACAATCTGAAAAGCAATACTTCCCGCCTGCTTTTAAATCTTGATGCAGATTTGGACGATCCAAAATTCTTAAATGATGAAAGCCTGATCTCCCTTACTTTAAATGACAATGTTTTTCTTTACAACCTCAAAAATGGGAGCCTTGATAAACTGACCGATATTAAAGCCGGTGAGAAAGAAGAAAAAGATAAAAAATTCTCAAAAAAAGATGAATGGTTAAAGCAGGATAATTTAAGCCTGCTGCAAGTCGTGAAAGAACGTTTGGACAAGAAGGAAGCCAGCGAGGAATATCAAAATAAAACCAAAAAAGATCCCTTTACTTTTTATACCGGAAAAAGATTTGTTTCCAACCTTCAGCTCTCGCCGGATGCAAAATACGTGACTTTCAACCTGATCACCCGTGCCGAAAATGAACGGACCAAGGTTCCAAATTATGTGGATGCTTTGGGTTATACCGTGAATTTACCTGCAAGAAGCAAGGTGGGGGAAGAACCATCAAAAGTAGAATTGGCCATTTACAACCTAAAAAAGGACACGGTTTTTATGGCAAATACCCAAAATTTACCCGGAATTACCGATTTACCGGATTACACCAAAGATTATCCTGATAAAACCTGGGAAAAAGCAATCCGGGAAGTAATTCCTTCCAGACCTTATTTTTCTGACAATGGAGAAGAAGCCATTCTAGAGTTGCGTTCCCGGGACAATAAGGACAGATGGATCACTTTACTGGATCTGGAAACAGGAGGATTAAAAAGTTTAGATCGGCAGAGAGATGAGGCCTGGATCAATGGCCCGGGAATTGGATATTCCTTTGGCGGTGCAACTTTAGGCTGGTTGCCGGACAATAAGCATATTTATTTCCAATCTGAAGAAACCGGATATTCTCATTTATACATATTGAATGTGAATTCCGGAGATAAGAAAGCTTTGACCCATGGAGAATTTGAAGTGTTTGATCCAAAATTGTCAAATGACAAAAAACACTGGTTTTTAACCACTTCTGAAGTGCATCCGGGAGAACGACATTTTTACAAAATGCCTGTAATGGGAGGCAACATGGAAAAATTGACGCAAATGACGGGGAACAACGATATATATCTTTCCCCGGACGAAAAGCAAATGGCGATCCTATATTCCTACAGCAACAAACCATGGGAACTCTATCTAAAGAAAACTTCGGTCAATTCCAAAGCAGAACAACTCACTTCGGGACAATCGGGAGAATTTAAAGCTTATAACTGGAGAGACCCAGGAATGGTGGAATTCCAGGCAGAAGACGGAACTATGGTTCCCGCAAGATTGTATAAACCAACAGCAAATGCAAAAAACGGGGCTGCCGTTATTTTTGTACACGGCGCAGGTTATTTGCAAAACGCCCATAAATGGTGGTCAAGTTATTTTAGGGAATATATGTTCCATAACCTTTTAACCGATCTGGGTTATACTGTTTTAGATGTAGATTACCGTGGCAGCGCAGGATACGGGAGGGATTGGAGAACCTCAATTTACAGGCATATGGGTGGGAAAGATCTTTCCGATCAGGTGGACGGTGCGAAATATCTGGTGGCAGAACACGGAATTGATGGTGAAAACATTGGTATTTACGGTGGAAGTTATGGCGGATTTATCACTTTGATGGCATTGTTCAATGAAGCCGATACTTTTAAATCCGGATCCGCGATCCGATCGGTAACAGACTGGGCGCATTATAACCATGGTTATACTTCTAATATCCTAAATGAACCCGTAAACGATCCAATCGCATACAGGCGCTCCTCCCCTATTTATTTTGCTGAAGGTTTAAAAGGAAACCTGCTTATTTTACACGGAATGGTGGATGTGAACGTGCATTTTCAGGATGTGGTGCGGCTTTCACAACGTCTTATAGAATTGGGAAAAGAAAACTGGGAACTGGCAGTATATCCGGTAGAAGATCACGGATTTGTTGAACCCAGCAGCTGGACCGATGAATACAAACGAATTTTAAAACTGTTTAACGACACTCTTATCGAGCAGAATAATTAGTTAAAATATTAAAGAGGACCCAGAATAAGTTTCTGGGTTTTTTTATATAAAATTATCTTGTTGGGAGGGAATTTCAATAAAAGTGAATACTTTTGTTTTAGAAATAATGACTCTTATGAAAAAGATTAAAGTTGCAATAGTAGGATTTGGAAAGGGTGCAAGGATTTATAACGCCCCTGATATTTCCAGTGTGGAGGGATTTGAGATCACAAAAATCATGACCGCCAACAATGAAAATATAGCTGCTGCAAAAAAGGACTTTCCTAGTGCCAAAGTTGTTGCCGGTTTTGAAGAAATTACCGAAGATCCTAAAATTGATCTGGTAGTGATTACAACCCCAAATCATATTCACAAAGAATTTGCCGAAAAAGCCCTGAATGCCAGAAAACACGTGGTGGTTGAAAAACCCTTTACCCCTACTGTTGCCGAGGCAGATGAGTTGATCCAACTGGCCGGGAAAAATAACAGGATTTTAAGTGTTCACCACAACAGGCGCTGGGCTAGTGATTTTCTTACAATCCAGAAAATACTGAAAGATAAAAAGCTTGGCGTGATCGTGGAATATGAAGCACATTTTGACCGTTTCAGAAATGAAGTGAAAGATGGCTGGAAGGAAAAAAGCGAGATCCCGGGCAGCGGAATTCTATTCGATCTGGGCAGTCACCTCATAGATCAGGCTTTGATATTGTTTGGACTTCCCGCAGAGGTTTTTGCCGATTTACGCATTCAACGGGAAAATTCAGAGGTGATTGATAATTTTGAATTATTGCTTTTATATCCAGACTTAAAAGTAAGCCTGAAGGCCGGAATGCTTGTCAAAGAGAAAGGACCCACTTATAGCATTTTTGGGCAGAATGGCAGTTTTTTAAAATACGGAGAAGATTCTCAGGAGGAATCTTTAAAGTTGGGCCTAAAACCAAAAGATCTGCCTGATTGGGGAATAGAACCACAGAAAATCTGGGGTAAATTAAATACTGTGGAAGAATCCTTATTTGTACAAAGTGAACGTGGAAATTACACAAAATTCTATCAGAACATTTATAACGCCGTTACCGGTAAAGAAGATTTACTGGTGAAACCGGAAGAAGCCAGGGATGTAATTAAAGTAATTGAGCTTGCCCTAAAAAGCCAGGCTGAAAAGCGCAGAGTGGCATTCAGCTAAAAAAGGGATTAAACTATTTCTTTTTGTATACGATCTAAAACTACCGCTATGAAATAAAATCAATGTATCAAGGAATTACATATTTTTCGCTTAACCAATAAAATTGAGGATTATTGATTTCCAGTCAATAATCTCAGCTCACTTTTTCACTTTTAAGAACCTTCATTCTTCCAAAGTATTTTTTAGCTTCCTTCAGGACTTTAGGCGCCAATATTAAGGTAGAAATCATAGTAGGTATAGCCATCAGTGCAAAGAATCCGTCAATTAAGTTGATCATCAGGCTTAAAGTTGTTGTGGCTCCCATTAAGATACTCAGTACATAAAAATAATTGTAATAATGTTTTTTATCGGCTCCAATCAAAAACGACAGGCATTTTGTGCCGTAATAAGAATAGGAGAAAAGGGAGGAAATACTAAAAATTGTGATACAAAGAAGTAACAGATAATGCCCATAAACAGGAATAGCCTCATCAAATGCCGCTGCGGTAAGGCTTACCCCTGATAGGCTTACTCCGTCCACCGCTGCTGTTTTCCATACTCCTGTTACCAGGATGGCAAGAGCCGTCAAGGTACAAACAACTAAAGTATCTATTGCAGGCCCAAGCATTGCTACCAGGCCTTCGCGTATAGGTTCATTTGTTTTGGCCGCTCCGTGAGCCATTGGGGCCGTTCCTATCCCGGCTTCATTTGAGAAGGCTCCCCGACGAATTCCTAAAATGATGAGTCCGCCAAGCGCTCCCCCAAGGAATGAATCTCCAAGAAAATATTCGGCAGTAAAAGCCTCTTTGAAAATCAGTCCAAAATAATACGGCACCAGATCGGCATGCATAAAAAGGATGATCAAAACAGAAAAAAAGTAAAGTGCCACCATTCCCGGAACCAGTCTTGAAACCGTTTTGCTTATTCTTTTAAGTCCCCCAAATATTACAATAGATGTGATCCCGACCAAAACAAAACCTATGATTAAATTGCTGGTAAAATCTACTTCAATCCCGTTGGGAGTGAGCAGGATATAATTGATGGCCTGAGTTAACTGATTTACGTTAAACACCGGCAATGCGCCTACCAGTCCCGCTACGCTGAAAAAAACCGCAAGGGATTTCCATTTTTTTCCCAGGCCTTCCATTATAAAATACATGGGTCCGCCTTGTATTTTACCTTCACTGTCTTTTCCGCGGTACATCACCGCAAGACTATTGGTGAAAAATTTTGTCGCCATCCCAATAATGGCACTTACCCACATCCAGAAAATAGCTCCCGGACCACCAATTGCGATCGCCACGGCCACTCCGGCAATATTTCCCATTCCAATGGTTGCCGCCAATGCTGTTGACAAAGCCTGAAAATGACTTATTTCCCCGGGATCGTCCGGATTGTCGTATTTTCCGCGCAATACCTGGAAGGCGTGCCCTAAGTACCGGAAGGGAAGAAATTTTGAAATGACGAGCAGGTAAAATCCGCCGCCAATTAGTAAAATAATGAGGGGAAGTCCCCAAACAAAAGACGCGAACTGTGCAACTAATTCATCTAATTTAATCATAAGCAAATATAGGAATTGGCGCTAATTTAACAAATTTAAGATTCCTGCAGAGAAAAATAAATTTTAAAAGACGGGAGAAAATAAGAGACAAGAACCAAGACAAGAGAAAATAGAAAAAAGACCAAAAGACAGGAAGGTTATTAGGATTCACTTAGAAAAACAAAACCCTCTGCGGCCTTTGCGTTTTTCCTTTGCCGCCTTTGCGTGAAAAGATTATCAAGAAGGAACGATCAAAGAAACAAGAACCAGGAGCCAAGAACCAAGACAAGAGAAAATAGAGAATAGAGCAAAGACATTTTTATATTGCGAAGGCGAAAGGGGAATCTTGTTAATATTCTGAGTTTTCAATCCTAATCAGAATTTTTTAATTCGAATTAAACCTATTCTGATCAGATAATTAAAAACAAGAAATGCCTGCAATGGATCTGTAAAATGGGCCCTACCCTATTTGGGTGATCCTGAACTGGCATTTAACTTTCTAAATAAGTTTCAGATCTTTTACTATACCTATCAGGTGCGGGGTAGTTTTTGCATTAAAATCTTCCCGCAATTCTTTCAGGCGTTTTTCAATGGCACTTTTGCTGGCGGGGGAAATATCATCCTGTTTAAATTTATTCTGAATTTCGTCCTGCGTCAACCCATTCGCGATACAGGTGAGAAGATGTATCTCAAAATCATTTAAAACAATTAAATTCTCCTGTTTTAAACTCCGTTCTATCCGGGGAGAGTTATAGGTTTTTCCCCTGTTTAAATTAAAGATCGCTTCTTTCAATTCCTGCATTCCGTTTCGATCTTTACACACATAACCGTCAATATCTCCAGATGCCCATAAAGCTTTTACCGTATGCGGGTGATCCTCAATGGTATTCACCAACACTTTAAGATTGGGGTCTTCTTTTTTAAGCAGCGCGATAAGCTCTTTTCCGCCGGAAATACTTTCTTCCCTGTAATCTGATTTAAAAGAAAGATCACAGATCAACAAATCGAAAGGTTTTCCCTCCAAAATGGCCTTTTTCGCTTTTACATAAGCCTTATCGCAATATTGGGCGTAAGCAACTTTCTCTATATTGAAATCCTTCAAAACACTGGCCACGGCGTGGTTAATGCTGTCTATATCATCTGCGACTAAAACTTTTTTGAACATCCTGGCAATTTAGACGGGAATTTGCATTGTACTATTAAATCCTTTTCCCTTTTCTTAATCAAATATAAGCCTTCCATTTGTAGAAAAAATACGGTTTTCCACATTCTGAAGTTGATTTCTAAACAGCTTTAAAATGA
>JAENXB010000251.1 GCA_016649785.1 Flavobacteriaceae bacterium | reverse complement strand
TTCCTGGGCGATTTTTAAAATAATGGGGGAATTTGTAAAAGGTTATGAAAAGCTGAGCCAAATTGGCCCCTGTGTTTCAATTTTTGGCTCTGCCCGCACAAAACCAGATCAAAATTATTATATGTTGACCGAACGAATTGCTAAAAAAATTGTAGATCATGGCTACGGCGTAATTACCGGGGGTGGTCCGGGAATTATGGAAGCAGGTAACAAAGGTGCGCACCTTGGCGGTGGGACTTCGGTTGGGCTCAACATAGATCTGCCATTTGAGCAGCACGACAATCCTTACATCGATGGAAACAAAAGCCTGGATTTCGATTATTTCTTTGTTAGAAAGGTAATGTTTGTAAAATATTCCCAGGGTTTTGTGGTGATGCCCGGTGGATTTGGGACTATGGATGAGCTTTTTGAAGCAATTACCCTGATTCAAACCAATAAAGTAGATGCATTCCCCATTATTTTGGTGGGAACCGAATTTTGGGGCGGATTGATAGATTGGATCCGTAGCACGGTTATGCAGTCCTTTGAAAATATAAATGAAGCAGATCTGGATCTTATTAAATTAGTTGACACCGAGGATGAGGTTATTGAAATCCTGGATAAGTTTTATGGTGAATACAATTTGAGTCCTAATTTTTAATGAAAACATTATACAAATCATCACCTAAAGTGACTATAGTCTAGGTTGGGTGAAAATAAAAACAAAAACAGTTCTATATCAGTAATAATGGAATAGTTTATGTGAAAATTAGAAGTTGGAATTACCGCGTTATAAAAATTTCCGTCTTTTATCTCAAATATAAACTGGGTACTGCTTTTCTTTTTGCATTTTAGCACTCTATATTTTATAAACTGATTAAGTACAAAATATAGTATTGGTTTTAAAGGGGTTTTTTCTTTAATTATCTTTAGCCTGAAATTAAATTTTATTTAATAATTAATTTCTATTGTAAGTTGAATATCAAATTTTTTCTTTTTTTTGCAATCGGATGTTTATTGGCAAATCCAGGATTTGGGCAAACCAGTATGAATATTACTGCTGTTTTAAACGATTCAACCCATACTTTCGATATACGGCAGGAAATTGAATATGAAAACACCAGTTCAATAGAGCTTTCTGTTATTTATTTAAATGATTGGGCCAATAGTTTTAAGGACAAAACCACCCCGCTGGCTCACAGGTTTGCCGAGGACTATTTAAGGCGGTTTCATTTTTCAAAACCTGAAGAAAGGGGATTTACCAAGATTTACAGCATTACAAATAAAGATTCGGTTAACTACACCTGGAAGAGGCCCGGGGGCCTTCCGGATATTATTCGGGTAACTTTGGAGCAACCTTTACCTCCCGGCGAAAAAGTATCTGTCCAATTATTATATCAGGTTAAAATCCCTTCAGAAAAATTCACGAAATACGGGTATGACGATGAGGGGAATTTTAAACTCAAATACTGGTACATTACCCCGGCCGTATTTGATGGTAAATGGCAAATTTACAGCGATAAAAATTTACGCGATCAATTCACCACTCCCGTCAGTTTAAAGATAAAATTATCGACCCGTCCCTATTTATATGTGGCCTCCCCGCTTAAAATGGACCGAATGGTGACAGAAGATGAATTCAAAACCACTTATTTATCGGGAGAAAACAGCGTCTCTTCAGAGTTGTACCTCACCAAAACTTATAAATTTGAAGTATTCGATGTCAATTCAAAAGATGTATTAACCAATCTGGATGATGATGGCCTGATAATAGGAATGAAAGGTTATGTGTTAAACAGGATTCTTAAATTCCTGGAAATTCGGCTTGGCCCTTATCCCCATAAATCATTGATGGTAACCAAGGATGATTACGACACTAATCCGGTTTACGGATTAAACCAGTTACCCGGGTTTTTTAGGCCATTCCCGGATGGATTTCAGTATGATATTAAGCAGTTAAAAGTCATAACCGCAAACTATTTGAGGAATACTGTTTTTTTAAATCCCAGGGAAGATCAATGGGTTTATGATGCCATTCAAATCTCCCTGATGAAGGATTATGTGGATAATTACTATCCAAAAATGAAACTTTTGGGAAGTTTTAGCAACATAATTGGAATTCGCTGGTTACACGCAGCCGATCTTGAATTCAACGATCAATACCCATTACTATACTTGCATATGGCGCGGATGGATATGGATCAACCGCTTCGTATTGCACAGGATTCCCTTGTGAAATTTAATTCGAATATATCCAATACATACAAGGCCGGATTAGGTTTAAACTATATAGACGATTTCCTGGGAGGAGAAGAAGTGAAGAATTCAATTTCAGAATTTTATGAGGAGTATCTTTTAAAGTTCGCCAGTGAAAAGGACTTTGTCCGTATTTTACAAAAAAATTCAGAAAAGGACCTCAACTGGTTCTACGAGGATTATGTTGCTACCAATAAAAAAATAGATTTTAAGATCCAAAAGCTTACTAAAACCCCCGATTCTTTAGAAGTAACCATAAAGAATAAACGGGACAATAAAATGCCGGTTTCCTTATATGGTCTCAAGGACGGAAATATAGTTTTTAAAACCTGGGTCGAAGATATTGATGAAACCAAAAAAATCACCATCCCCAGGGACAGCATAGAACGGCTGGCATTAAATTATGAAGGAATTATACCGGAAGTAAATCAGCGCAATAATTACAAGGGAGTAACTACCTTGTTAAATAAACCTATTCAATTTAGATTGCTTCAGGATGTTGAAGACCCACATTACAATCAAATGTTTTTTATGCCGGAGGTTGATTACAACCTGTATGACGGTATTTCCATAGGACCTAAATTGTATAATAAAACCATTTTAAACAGAAATTTCAATTATAAAATATCGCCTAAATTTGGTTTCAACAGCAAAACAATTGTGGGATCAGCCTCTATAAGCAACACCCATTATTATGAAAATCAAAATTTATACGCCCTGGTATATGGGTTCAGTGGCAATCGTTATTCTTATGGTTATGATTTGTTTTACCAGAAATCCTCTCCTTTTATGGGATTTTATTACCGGAATTCAAATTTAAGGGATAATGAGCGCCAAAGACTTTTAATTAGGAACGTAAATGTGAAACGGGATATCAACCCTGTAAATCCTGTAAAACAACCGGATTATAATGTGGTAGACATAAGTTACCGATATAGCGATACAAACTTGGTGGATTATATTTCAGGAAGTCTTGATTATCAAATAGCGAAAAATTTCAGCAAAATTTCATTGAATCTGGAATACAGAAAACTTTTCAGAAATAACCGCCAGATGAATTTAAGGTTTTATGCAGGAACCTTTTTATATAATGACGAATACGATAATGATTTTTTCAGTTTTGCGCTGGATCGCCCCACCGATTATCTCTTTGATTATAATTACTACGGAAGAAGCCAGGACAGCGGACTTTTCAGTCAGCAAATTATTCCTGCAGAAGGAGGGTTCAAATCCCAACTGGAACCTGAATTTGCAAACCAATGGATCTCAACGGTAAATACCAGCACAAATATCTGGAAATGGATCTTTGCCTACGGCGATGCAGGATTAGTTAAGAACAAGGGAGAAAAAGCAAAATTTTTATACGATTCAGGGATACGCGTGAGCATGGTAGCCGATTATTTTGAATTGTATTTCCCGGTATACTCCAATT
>JAENXB010000037.1 GCA_016649785.1 Flavobacteriaceae bacterium | reverse complement strand
GAGAATATCGTGCAAGGCACCATAACCCCGGACGAGTTTTATGTTTTCAAACCAACATTAAGTGAGGGAAAAAATGCAATTCTGGATAAAAAACTTGGGGACAAGACTAAAACCATGATCTATGCTTCCTCAAACGGTCATTCTTCATTGATAAATATTGAGACCGAAGAAGCCAAACAAAATCAGTTTGTGCTTTCAGATGAAGAAGTGATGACTTTGGCTAAATGGGCTTTTGAAATTGAAAAACATTATAAAAAACCTATGGATATTGAATGGGCAAAAGACGGGATCTCAAATTCCCTTTTTATAATCCAGGCGCGACCCGAAACCGTTCATCATCCAAAAAAGAAAAATGTTCGCATCGAATATAAATTAAAAGAGAAAAGCGATGTACTAGCCACAGGGAATGCCGTTGGCTCTAAAATATCCGTTGGGGTGGCTAGAATATTAAAATCTCCCAAAGAGGCTGATAAGCTCAAAAAGGGAGATATTTTAATAACAGATACCACTAGCCCGGATTGGGATCCTTTGCTTAAAAAATCGGGAGGAATTGTCACCAACCATGGCGGTAGGACAAGTCATGCTGCAATAGTGGCAAGGGAACTTGGGGTTCCTGCGGTGGTAGGAACCGATAATGCCACCCAAAAAATCAAAGACGGGGAAATTATTACAATTTCCTGTTCTGAAGGGAAAACTGGATTTGTTTTTAAAGGGGAATTGGCTTTTGAGGAAAATCAATTCGATCTAAGCGCGATCAAACTTCCAAAAACCGAAGCTAAATTTATTCTCTCAGATCCGGACAGCGCATTTCAGCTTTCCTTTTATCCCAATAACGGGATTGGGTTGCTCAGGATGGAATTCATCATTACCCATAGGATTAAAATTCATCCCATGGCATTGGTGAAATTTGACGAGTTAAAGGATGCTTCGGCAAAAAAAACGATTGAGGACTTAACCAAAAATTACCCGAATAAGGAAGGTTATTTTATAGACAAGCTTTCCCAGGGAATAGCCATCATGGCCGCGGCATTTTATCCAAAAGAAGTGATCGTGCGGATGAGTGATTTCAAAACGAATGAATACGCGAATTTAATAGGAGGTAACCAATTTGAGCCCAAAGAAGAAAACCCAATGCTGGGTTTCAGGGGTGCAGCCAGGTATTATAACGAGTTATATAGGGAAGGTTTTCAACTGGAGTGCAAAGCCATTAAAAAAGTGAGGGATGAGATGGGATTGACAAATGTCAAAGTGATGATCCCTTTTTGCAGGACTCTGGATGAAGGCAAAAAAGTGATCAAAATAATGGCCGATCAAGAATTGGTACAAGGGAAAAATGATCTTGAAATTTATATGATGGTGGA
This sequence comes from Flavobacteriaceae bacterium, assembly GCA_016649785.1. GTDB lineage: Bacteria > Bacteroidota > Bacteroidia > Flavobacteriales > Flavobacteriaceae > Gillisia. Next base: position 15,511 of record JAENXB010000037.1, on the reverse strand, counting down.
AATCCCGAGTAACGTGATACTCGCTGATGAATTCGCTGAAATTTTTGACGGATTTTCCATAGGCTCAAACGATCTTACCCAGCTTACCCTGGGAATAGACCGGGATTCTGAACTGATGGCAGAAATTTTTGACGAAAATGACCCTGCCTCCAAAAAAATGATCTCCCTTGCCATTGAAAAAGCCAATAAAGCAAAAAAGAAAATAGGTTTGTGCGGCCAGGCTCCCAGTGATTTTCCGGAATTTGCCGCCTTTTTGGTCAAAGCGGGAATAGACAGTATTTCATTTAACCCGGACGCGCTATTAAAAGGAATTGAAAACATCAATAAGGCTGAAGCTGCGGGGAAAAAAAGTTATGCCTGATCTCGGGAAAGAAAATAAATTTTTTTTCAAAATTGATATTTATCATTTTTTTTGAATCGTACATAAAGTAAATTAGTATTATTAAAATGTTCTTTTAATTAGTTAGAGATATAGAAAGAGATATTAAGGTTGTCTTATTGCCGGGTGTTTCCCGTGTCACTTTTTAATTAAAGTGATTAGTCATCTGACAGCATTTAATGTCTCCGGGAAGCAGAGATGCCTTTTTGGGTACTCTGCTTCCTTCTATAATTTCAGGTTATTTACTGTTTAAGATCAGTAATTAACCACAACGAAGAAATTAGAAATATTTTTTTAGGAGAATCTAATTTCCCTTTTAGCAGTAATGGGAACATTAAAAATTTCCTTAATGGAGAATAAAATTAATTTCTTCGCAAGAAACAGGTAGGCTTAAAGCGTGCCTGTTTCTTTTTTTATAAAGCTTTTTCCAGCTGTTATTTTGTCTTTGTGGCAATGAAAAATGACACAAAAAAGCTTGGAATTTTTTGTCGCATAGTCTCTAATAATCAATATTTTTCGATGAAGTTAACAGGGATTAAGCAAAGATATACCGGTATCAGCGAATATTATACTTTCCACAAAATTCAAAAAAAACAACCACAAAATTTTCAGGATGGAATTCAATACAATGATAAATATCATCTAAAAAAACACTGTCCCTTTGTAAATTAGAATGTTAAAAAATTTCATTTTTTTGTCGGATTTAATTTTAGATTTTCAAAAAATAAATCCTGCATTGAAGAAATATTTACCGCAAAAGCTTTAAACATGGAAATGCCGAAAAATCCTCATGCCAAATCCGTAAAGGATGTTATCACTCATTTGGGTGCTGATGCCAACAGCGGTTTAACTTCGGCTGAAGCTAAAAAACGCCTAAAAACTTTTGGGGAAAACACCCTCAAACGAAAAAATCCAAAAAGTATTTGGATAATATTGCTGGAACAACTCCTGGATCCCATTATTTATATTTTGGCCGGTGCCATGGGATTGGCATTTCTCTTTAATGAGTGGGTAGAGGGTTTTGCCGTTCTTATTGTTATTGTTATAACAGCTTTGATTGGATTTTTCATGGAATGGCAGGCTTTACGTTCGGTAGAGGCACTGCAAAAAATAGCACAAACTGTCGCCTATGTTTTGCGTGATGGCAGTCCAAAAGATCTAAAATCACGTTTTTTAGTGCCCGGGGATATTATTCTGATAGAAGCCGGAGATGTGATCCCTGCAGATGCCCGCCTTATCGAAAATCAGGACCTGGCATTGAAAGAAGCCGTGCTTACGGGAGAAAGCAATCAAGTGGAAAAAAAGTTGGAGAAATTGCCTTCAGAAACATCTTTGGTGGAACAAAACAATATGGTTTTTAAAGGAACTATCGTTGAAAGGGGAACGGCTAAGGCTGTGGTCACCGCAACTGGAGATAAAACCCATATAGGGCAAATAAGCACCATGACGCAGGAAGCCAGAAAAGAGGGAACTCCTCTGGAAAAAAAATTAAACAAATTGAGCCAAAAGCTTATCTGGTTAACAATTATCCTGGCGGTAATAATAGCCATGAGTGGATATTTTCAGGGGAAAGATATGTTGTTAATGATTGAAACTGGGATTGCACTGGCCGTAGCCGCTATTCCCGAGGGTTTGCCAATTGTTGCAACTATTGCATTGGCCAGGGGAATGGTGAGGCTTTCCAGAAAAAATGTGATCATCAAAAAACTGGAAGCCGTGCAAACCCTGGGAGAAACCGGCATTATTTGTACCGATAAGACAGGGACCCTTACCGAAAATAAAATGGCGGTCCATAAGCTGGTATTTCATGATAAGGAATTCAATTCAAAGGATTTTGACAATCCCGATTCCTTTAAAAATGATGAGGTATTTACCAGGATAGTTGAGGTTGGGGTTTTATGCAATAATATAGAACCTGATGCTGAAAAAAAGACCGGTGATGCCATGGAAATTGCTTTGATAGACTTTGCTGAGAAAGTAGGTTTCAACTTTGACGAAATCAGGGATCAATATTCGGAAGTATTGGAATTACCTTTTGATGCAGAGCGTAAAATAATGGCTACACTGAACAAAAATAAAGACAAATATTATGTATTTGTCAAGGGAGCTTTTGAATCAGTTATTGAATCCAGTGATTCCATTTTAACCGAAGAAGGAATAAAACCGCTGAAAGAAAGGGAAAAATGGCAAGAACTTTCAGATAAGATCGCTTCAGAAGGTTTGCGGGTTCTGGCTTTTGCATACCGGGAATCCAATACTGAACCTGATAAAGAAAACCTGGTACTGCAACTTGTATTTATAGGAATTATGGGGTTTTTGGATCCTCCAAGGGAAGATGTTAAAGAAGCTATCCAAACCTATAAAGATGCGGGAATAAGGGTGGTCATGATTACCGGAGATCATCCCGGGACCGCAAGAAAAATAGGGGAAGAAATAGGATTGCTGGAGCCAAATAGTCCATCTGAAAGTGTTATCCAGGGCAATGAGCTCACGGATATGGAAAATTTAAGCGAGGGGGAAGATGACAGAATTCTAAAAGCAAGCATTTTTGCCAGAATGATTCCCAGGCAGAAATTGGATCTGATAGATTTTTACCAGGCCCACAATGCTATTGTGGGAATGCTAGGAGATGGGGTTAATGATGCACCCGCTTTAAAAAAGGCCGATATTGGAATTGCTATGGGGATTCGCGGTACAGAAGCCGCAAAAGAAGTAGCTGATGTCATTCTTATGGACGATAAGTTTACCTCTACAGAGCTGGCAATTCGGCAGGGAAGGAATATTTTTGGGAATATTCGCCAGTTTGTAATATATCTTTTGTCCTGTAATCTTGCTGAAATTATAGCAGTTGCAGGTGCTTCCATCTCCAATTTGCCTTTGCCCCTCCTTCCCCTGCAAATTCTATTTCTCAATCTGGTAACCGATGTTTTCCCGGCCCTGGCTCTGGGAATGGGCAAAGGCGAAAAAGATATAATGAAGGAGCAACCCCGAAACCCGGATGAACCTATTGTTACAAAAAAAAATTGGGCCTCCATTCTTGTCTATGGCCTGTGTATTACCGTAGCAGTTATTGGGATTACATTTTATGCATCTTCTATTTTAAAATTGCCGCCGAATATTGTCAATAATATGGCTTTTTACACACTGGTATTGGCCCAGCTCCTCAATGTGTTTAATTTGCCAAAACGCCACCGGTCCTTCTTTAAAAACGAGGTTACCGTTAATTCTTATGTGTGGAGCGCCATTGCGCTTTCACTTCTAATTATGGTGGTTGCTTATTATGTTCCAATCTTTAAAGAAGCACTTTCATTGGAGTCTTTAACAGCTGCACAATTTATAACTGTGGGGATGTTTGGATTAAGCGCCCTTTTATTGACCCAAATTATAAAACGTTTAGGCGGTATCAGTTGATTTTGAACCTAAAACTAAAAAAACCGGGTATGACAATATTTACAAAAAATGCCATTCAAATTTTAAAGAACCGTTATCTCCTAAAATCTAATGAAGGAAAAATTATAGAAACCCCGGAACAAATGTTCCATCGGGTGGCAAAATTTGTCGCTTCAGCTGAAGAAAAAGATCAGGCAATTTGGGAAACCCGGTTTTTTGACATCATGTTTCAACTTTATTTTTTGCCCAATTCTCCTACCCTCATGAATGCGGGCGTAAAAAAAGGTCAGTTGAGCGCCTGTTTTGTTTTACCGGTTGAGGATAGCCTGGAAGCTATCTTTTCCACCTTAAAGAACGCTGCATTAATTCATCAAAGCGGGGGAGGGACAGGCTTCAATTTTTCAAAACTACGCCCAAAGGGCGATTGGACAACTAATTCCGGTGGAACCTCCTCGGGGCCTGTTGCTTTTATGAAAATATATGATGCCGCTACAGAAAATGTGAAACAGGGCGGGAAACGAAGAGGAGCCAATATGGGGATCTTGAATATAGATCATCCTGATATTGAACTTTTTATCAATTCAAAATCTGATGATAGGTCTATTAAAAACTTTAATATTTCGGTGGGAATAACCAATAAATTTATGGAGACCTTAGAAAAAGGCCTGGATTGGGATCTCATCAATCCGCGGACAAAAAAAATTGAAAAGTCAGCAAAAGCTACTGCTCTATGGCAAAACATTGTCAGACAGGCCTGGAAAACAGGAGATCCGGGACTTTTATTTTTGGATACTATCAACAGGAGTAATCCATTGCCAGGATCCGGAGAAATTCAAAGTACCAATCCTTGCGGGGAGGTTCCTCTCGTGGATTATGAGAGTTGTAATCTGGGATCGGTCAATCTTTCCAAAATGATCTCTTTTTTATCCGGTAAACCAGAAATAGATTTCGATAAATTAAAGAACGTTGTTACAACCGGCATCAGGTTTTTGGATAATATCATCAGTGTAAATCATTATTTGCTGCCCGAAGTGGAAGCAGTAACCAAAGCGCACAGAAAGATTGGCCTGGGAGTTATGGGCTGGGCTGAAATGTTGATCCAGCTTGAGATTCCATACGCTTCTCAGGAAGCAGTAGATCTGGCCGAAATATTAATGAAATTCATAAAAGACAGCAGCTATAAGGCTTCGGAAAACCTGGCAAAAGAAAAAGGAAAATTCCCTAAATGGGAGGAAAGTATCTATTGCCCCGAGCCGGAATTGCGGAATGCCACCTGCAACAGTATTGCCCCAACAGGCACAATTTCGGTGCTTGCGAATACTTCCTATTCTATTGAGCCATTATTTGCCTTAGCCTTTAATCGGGTGGGAATTCTCGGCGGAAAAACACAAACGGAGATCAGTTCCCTTCTGATCAAAAAACTGGAAATTTTGGGGTTATGGAATGAAAATTTAGAGAATGCAATCCGGAGTGAGGGAAGTATCAAAAATATTGATGGGATTCCCGATGGAATTAAGAAATTATTTGAGACCAGTCTCGAGATTTCCCGGGACTATCATTTACTCCATCAAAAAGCTTTTCAGAAACATACCGATAATGCAGTTTCAAAAACAATTAATCTGCCAGAAAATGCCAGTGTTGATGATATTTCAGAAATATATCTCAGAGCCTGGAAATACAAATTAAAAGGCATCACAATTTACCGATACGGAAGTAAAAGCCAGCAAGTACTTCAAAAATGCAACCTGAATTCCGGAATAAATTGTTGAATTAAGCAATATACATTCCACCATCTATCACCTGGGTTGTTCCTGTAATATATTTGCTTTCATCAGAGGCCAGGAATAAAACCAGTTCTGCTATTTCACTTGATTCGGCATAGCGTTTAAAGGGGATTGCTGCCTCAAAACCTTTTTGAACTTCGGCTGGATTATCCGGGGACATGTCTTTTTCAATAGAACGCATCATCCGGTTATTGACAGGACCCGGATGTACGGAATTTACCCGAATTTTTCTATCGGCAAATTCAAGGGCGGCAACACGCATAATGCCAACTATCCCATGTTTGCTGGCAACATAAGCGCCAAGGCCTTTGAAACCTTTTAAACCGGCTACAGAGGAGGTGATAATTACACTGCCTCCATCTTCCATTTCAGGCATTACGTTCTGGCATCCCAACCAAACGCCTTTTAAATTTACAGCGATCACCTTATCAAAAACATCTTCAGGATATTCCGCTATTGGGTAAGCTTTTCCTTCAATTCCTGCATTGTTGAAAAAGACATCAATTTTGCCAAAAGCCGATAGGGTTTCCGAAACGTACTTTTTGACGTCTTTTGCAATTGAAACATCTGCAATACAATAGGATACATTTGGATTGTCAAGATTGGCGACTGTATTTTGTAATTCGCTTTCGTCTAAATCCACCAACATTACTTTTGCGCCCTGATCTAAAAACAGTTTTGCTGTAGCTTTACCTATTCCCCCTGATCCCCCGGTGATTATTGCGACCTTGTCTTTTAGTTTATCCATAATGCACTTATTTAAATTCCTGAACAGTCAAAAGTTTCCAGGTGATATAATTGTCATCTAAAAGTAACACCTGTTTAAGAAAAATAAAATGAGATTTATCATATCTATAAATTAAAGAAGGGAATCTTATAAAGTGTCTGCAGCCTCCCGGGACTTTTAATATTAAATTGTTAAAGTTTTGATTTGCTGATATTTATCATTGTCTTTATTGGTGAAATTTTCAAAATTTATAGCAACCATAAATTACCGGAAAGATGATACAATCAGATATTTTTAACTCGCACGTAGAAGAATACGAAGCCTGGTATGAAAAACATAACGACGCATATCTTTCAGAAGTTGCCGCCGTAAAGGAGCAATTTCTAAAATTACCTGAAAATTTACGGGGAATTGAAGTAGGCCTGGGGACCGGAAGATTTGCAGAACCTTTGGGAATCAAGGAAGGAATTGAACCCGCAATGGAAATGGCAAAAATAGCCATGAACAGGGATATTGAAATTATGAAAGGAGTTGCTGAACATCTTCCTTACGCGGCTCTGCAATTCGATTTCGTATTGTTTGTCACTATTTGTCATCTGGATAATGTTAAAGAAGCTTTCGCTGAGGCCCACCGGGTTTTAAAAAACGGGGGATCCATTATTGTGGGTTTTTTAGATAAGGATCAAAGCGTTGCAAAGCAGTACGAAGATAAACGGGGACGCAGCACATTTTTTAAACACGCCATTTTTTATAGCGTAGATCGTGTTGAGAATTTACTCAAAGAGGCTGGGTTCAGGAACTTTGAATATAATCAAAGCCTTTTTGGAAAATTAGATCAGATCAAGGAAGTGCAGGTTCCAAAACAGGGTTATGGAGAAGGTTCATTTGTGGTGGTAAAGGCTGATAAATAATAAAAAAATAGTTCCATAGCACTTTTCTGAATGCCACTTTGGTTTGAAGGGATTCATTCAACTTCTAGCTATCAAAAATTGAATGTATCCCATACTATAGTCCTGAATTTAAGTTGTGCATATTTCAACTTTTTAACTTCTTATTCCAAATCATTTTCAAACCTTAATTGACAAGTGTTTAGGAAAGATAGAGTGGTTGTTTTAAGTGCAAAGTTTTTGAAGTATGACAAATATCAGTGCAATGGAGAAAATTTTATAATAACTTCATTGTCATAGGATCGCAAATCATTTAAACTTTAATTGTTATGCCTGGATCAAAAGTCATGAAAGCATTGGTTTACCACGGACCCGGAAAAAAAGCCTGGGAAGAAAAGCCAAAACCTGTAATAAAGGATCCAACAGATGCTGTTGTAAAGATCCTTAAAACCACCATTTGCGGAACCGATCTGCATATTTTGAAAGGGGATGTTCCTGCAGTAACAGATGGAAGAATTATTGGGCATGAGGGAGTTGGCATAATTGAAGAAGTAGGAAAAGGGGTAACTAATTTCAAAAAAGGAGATCATGTTTTAATTTCCTGTATTACCTCCTGCGGAAAATGTGAGTATTGTAAAAAACAAATGTATTCCCAATGCGAAAATGGAGGCTGGATACTTGGACATTTAATTGATGGGACTCAGGCTGAATACGTGAGAATACCTCATGCCGACAATAGTTTGTATCCAATTCCAAAGGGAGCCGATGAAGAAGCACTGGTCATGCTGAGCGATATTTTGCCTACCGGGCTTGAATGCGGGGTGCTGAATGGAAAAGTGAAGCCAGGTGATACTATAGCAATTGTTGGCGCAGGACCTATTGGTCTGGCCGCGTTGCTCACAGCCCAATTTTTCACCCCTTCAGAAATTATAATGATAGACCTGGATGATAACCGGCTAAAAGTCGCAAAGACTTTTGGAGCAACTCACACCATCAACAGTGAAAAAGAAAATCCGGTGGAAAAAGTAATGAGTCTTACCAACGGCAAAGGGGTAGATGTCGCCATGGAAGCTGTTGGGCTACCCGTGACCTTTGAATTATGTCAGAAAATTGTTGCCATAGGTGGACACATCCCAAATATAGGCGTTCACGGTAAAAGTGTAGACCTTTTTTTGGAAAAATTATGGTTCCGAAATATCACAATCACTACCCGCCTGGTAGATACCGTTACCACACCAATGTTATTAAAAACTGTTCAGTCCGGAAAAATTGATCCCAGGAAACTTATTACGCATCGTTTTAAACTGGATCAAATAATGGAGGCATACGATACTTTTGAAAATGCAGGGAAAAAGAAAACATTAAAAGTTATTATGACGAATGAAAATGAATGAGAATTGTCATTTTATAATAATTTTTTCTGAATAATTGAAGATTAAAAAGCTATCAATTAAAATAAGATCATTAAAAATATTGAATATTAATCATTAAATCTAAATAATTATGTCTGTATTAAAAGTAATTGAAGTCTTAGGAAATTCAACTGTCAGTTTTGAAGATGCTGTTAAAAATGTGATCAAAGAAGCATCAAAATCGGTAAAGAACATCGAGTCTGTATATGTTAATCATATGTATGTGGATGTAAAAAATAATGCTATTACGGAATATCGTGTTAACACAAAAGTGACTTTCAAAATTACACACGAATAATTCTGATTGTTTATTTACTTATTTTTAAGGTGTTCCCGGAATATTTTCTTATTTCGGCGGCACCTTATTTTTTAGCTGATAGCATTGAAGTTTCGGAAAATTCACTGTCGTGGTTCAGTCCTATCTGTCCTTGTTGGTTTCCTGAAGGATCTTGATAGCCTCCTGATCGCTTACCGCATCAAATTCTTCATAAAACTGACCAACCGCCATGAAATTATACGGAGTTTCCAAACATATCACTTCATTTACAAAAGGAGAATCTTCAAGTTTTTTTAATGATGAAGGCGGGGCAACAGGAATGGCAACAACAATACTCTTAGGTTTTTGTTTGTGGATCAATTCTACGGTTGCCAGAAGCGTATTTCCGGTAGCAATCCCATCATCCACAATTATTACCACTTTATCCTTTAAATCATGTGGCTTTCCTTCTTTATAATACTGCTCATAACGCTGGGTCAATAAATCTCTTATGTGGCTGGTTTCTTCCTCAATATATCTTTTTGGAATATTTACGGTATCACTGGTGATCACGCTTTCCAGGCTCACGGCTCCAATGGCATATTCTTTATTGTAAGGATGACCAATTTTTTTGATCAATGCGACATCCAGAGGCGCATTCAATGCTTTAGCCACAATTGCCCCCAAAGGCAAACCTCCTCTTGGGATGGCTAAAACCACTACATCCTGATCTTTATAAAAAGTCAATTTTTCCGCCAGCTGTATGCCGGCATCGGTCCTGTCCTGAAACATCTTTTTTGTGTTTAAAAGTTAACCAATTAGTTCATAAAATTTTAAGTACCTAAAATGCCTGAAGTAAAGTAGTCCTCCATCTCTGTTGGGATAAGACCCATTTTTCTAACTCTATGTACCTCAGAATTAAGACACTTTAAGACCTGGTCAGTTGGCTTCTCCGGTTATAGGCATTTGGAAAACCAATCGGCAGATAAACGGGCTACGATCTCCAATTTTCCGGGCTCTTCAAAAAGATGGGAAGCTTCCGGTACAATTTCAAATTTTCGTTCGCATTGTAATTTTTCGTAAGCTTTTTGGTTTAATTGGATCACCAAATCATCATAACCTCCAACGATTAAAAGCGTTGGTGCTTTTACTTTATGTATGTCCCGCATTCCAAGATCCGGCCGGCCTCCTCTTGAAACAACCGCCTTGATTTCATCTCCAAAATAAGCGGCAGCCACTAATGCTGAAGCTGCTCCGGTACTTGCCCCAAAATATCCCAAATTTAAACCTTTGGTTTCAGGATTTTCTTTGACCCATTTCGTTATGGCGATCAATCTCTCAGTCAATAGATCTATATTAAACCGATTTTCGTAAATACGATCTTCTTTTTCAGTTAAAAGGTCAGATAATAAAGTGGCCTGGCCCTTTTGTTGCAATACTTCGGCTACATAGTTATTTCTTGGGCTCAGCCTGCTGCTGCCGCTGCCATGAGAAAAAAGCACGATTCCTGTTGCATTTTCGGGAATGGCAAGATTTCCTTGTAAGATGACATCTTCCATCTGGATCTCGACAGTTTTTTTGTTCTCTTTGATGAACATTTTGATGAATTTTAATTATTAAATTTTAATGATGATAAGATCGCCCATTTTCTCCTCTGAAATGATGACCTTCTTAGGAGTTTCAGTTTGTGCACAGATTAGAAAAGGGGACAAAAATGAAAATAGAATGATTATGATTCCTTTCATTATTACAGGTCTTTTTTAATTAATTCTTATTAAAGTAACTAATAACTAAGCACTTATAAAATGATATTTATCAGGAACTATTTTGATTTAGGCCGCGTTCTTCAAAATAATTTTGAAAATGGATCTTTCAGTTCAAGAATTGGAATATGATCTTTATCATTTTTTTATCTAAATCTTTTATCTAATTTTAATTGGTTCTCCTATAATTGTTATTTCCGGAATAATTGTGAATCCGGACAACAATGGGAGCATTGAAGATTGTAGAAATCAGTAATAATTTTTATCATGAACATATACAGGGACAGGCCTAAAGGAAAGTTTATCCAGGAGGCAAATTGGCAGGAACTTTATGTATTGACCCAACACTGGAAAAAAGATCTTGAATTTTATAAAGATGATCTGCGGTTTTTACACGGTCTTATAGATAAATATTTTATTTGGATCACTGAGAAAGAAAACCTGGACAGTGTAAAGAAAATCGGGACAAATCTGCTGAAGATCAGTGAGAAGTGCCAGGATTTACTGGATAAAGTAAGCAAGCATATTTTACAACTGGGAGAACTTGTTGAAAATCCCGATAAAGGGGAATCACGGATATTTCGTCTTGAACATGAACATCTGGAAGATGAAATTGCCAATTTTGTAAAATCATTCAGAGAAAACCGAAAAGAGGTTTTTACAATTACTGAATATGTAGTTGATAATGAAAAGCTGGTACATCTCCTGGAAACCTGATAAAATAAAAATTGGGGGATCAGGAAATCTTTAGAGGTTTTGAATGAAGATCAGTTGGTTTTTTCAAACTTTCAAATCCAAATTCTACCAGTGAAGTCCTTTCTCTCTCAGGTAATTGATCAACAATTCAGGTTGATTAGTTTGGATCATATTAATATTGTTTTCAATATACCAATCATAAACTGTTGGGTCCAGGGCGGCTTTTTCATCATCGTGGCCCGCATTTTGTTTTTTCCTAAGCGCGTTCACCCATATATTCGCGCCTTTTTTCCGAATTTCATCAAAGTTATTTATCACGCCAGCAGGATCCCGACGAATAATAAATTCAAATGAAATAGGTACGCGATGTTTTAAGTAGTCGTCAATAATTCTTTTTGCGTTTTTATTTGGAAGTTGAACAATCGGCATAAAATATATTTCATCCAGATATTGCCCATAATCACTTTCTACCTGACTTCGGGTTTTTTCCCCTTTAATAACCACTTGCTTAAGTGTTCCCGTTTTATTCATGACTTCATAACACTTATCAAAGTAATTATAACTTTTGTCTAAATTGATAAGAATTTTGTCTTTGGAAAGAAGAAGAGCTTCTTCTAAAGTTGGTATTTTGTAAACAGTTACAGACCCAAATCCATCAACAAGATTGAGGGTTTTAAGTTGCTCCAATGTCCAGTCCTTAACATTGCCTTTGCCATTAGTAGTACGGTTAACGGATTGGTCGTGCATGAGGACAAGTTTCCCGTCTTTGGTTACCCGAATGTCAATTTCTACCATATCCACGCCCATTTCAATAGAGTTTTGAATGGCCTGAAGTGAATTCTCAGGAGCGTTATGCGATATGGCACGGTGTGCAATTACCATTATTTGATCGTTTTTTGAATCCTCCAGATTTTTGATCAAAGCTTCAATTGTCGGCCGGTTATGGGATAAATGATTCCCTTCAGACTGCGGTTTACAGGAGCTGCTGAACAATAAAAATCCAATAATTAAATAATAATAATAATTCATCTTGTTCAATTTTTTTGTTTGTTGAGAACGGTGTAATTTTAACAAAAGTACCCTCCGGGATTACCCGGGAAACTAAAAGCAATTTTAAATTAAACATGAAATTTAATGAAAAAAAATACGATAACTTTACCCAAAAATCAAATAATGGGAGAGATAGCTACATCTGAAAGACAAATAACAATATATTATAATCCGGAATCGTTAATTGCTGAAAAAACCCTGGCTTTTGCCAAGGCGCAAGGGCTGGCAATTCTGGAAATAGATGTTATAAAAACTCCTTTGACCGGGACTCAATTAGCAGAATTAGCAGGCCGGTTAGATATGGAAATCAAAGACCTGGTAGATCCGGAACATGATTTTTTTAAAAATCTTTCTGAGTCATCTGAATTTTCATCAGATGACTGGATTAAAATGATAAGAAATAATCCTGAAATCCTGAAACTAATAGCCCTACAGGGAGATAAAACCGTCATTGTTCTTACTCCTACAGATATTCTCAAAGTATAAAACCGTTTCAGTTAAAAATTTTAATGAAACAGTTAAATTCAATTCATTCGTTTCGGAATTTGCTTTCCTTTTATAATTAAGGATAATACCTGTTTATTCAGATGAGATTTTAATCCAGATAAGTTGATCTGAAACCTAAAGCGGCTGTATCCTGAATAAAATAGAATCCAACCGCTGATAAATATCATATTTTTATACACTGATTTTCAATAATTTGGATAGGAAATATTCAAATTATAATGAAGCGATCCAGGAAAATTGTTTTTATCATTCTCTCCGTCACTGCATTGGTTTTTGCATTGTTGGTTTGGTACAAATATGAGTACTCCATGGGAAAAGCGGAGGCATTTCAGGTTAATTCCGCCAATCTGGATCGCAGGCTTCTCATCGCAACTCAAGAAAGCGCGTTTAAAGATTCAATTACCCAACTTTTAGTTAAACACTATACGTCGTATCCTGTTTCAATTAAGGTCATCGATATTTCTTCACTTTCGAAAATTGATCCTGCAGATTATACCGCAATAGCAATAATTCACACCTGGGAGAACCAGGAACCACCTTTTGAAGTAAAATCATTTATTGAACGAACAACGGCAATCCGGAAAAAAATTATTGTATTAACCACCTCCAGTGACGGAACTTATAAAATGAAAGAAGTGGATGCCATTACAGGGGAATCCAAAATAGAAGATGCCCCGCAATTTGCGGATAAACTTATTGGAAGGTTAGACCCAATACTTAAGGATAAAAACTGATTGTAGATATCTCAAACTATTAATTATGAAAAAAATATTAGTACTTCTAAGTATATTCCTAAGCTTAGGTTGTTCCTCGGTGAAGTTAATAGATAGTTGGAAAAATCCAGAAACACCTGTATTCAAGCCCCAGAAATTATTGGTTGTAGGTGTAACCCAAAACCTCACTTCCCGCAAAATCTTTGAAGAAAATTTAAAAAGGGAATTTCTTAATCGCAATATCAATGCCATTGAGAGTTCTGTTGTTTTTGAAAGTACTTTTACCGATTCTAAAAAATCTGAAGAAGAAATTGACAAGATGGTTTCCGAACTTTCAGAAAAGGGTTTTGACGCGGTAATAATAACTGCTGTAAAAGGTGTTGAGGAAAGAAGCAGTTATGATCCGGGATATTATACCATAGGCTATCACTGGAGGCGTTTTGGCCCATATTATTATAGATTTCAGAACATCTATTATAACCCGGGATATTATAATGAATATAAGGTCTATGATGTGGAAACCTCTATTTATAACCTCAATAAAGATGAAAATAAATCCCTGGTTTGGGTTGGGGCTTTTCAAATTGTGAATCCTAAAACAATCACCAATACGGTTCAGGAATATGTGGAGGCAATTATAAACCAATTGGAAAATCGAGGCATTATTCCTCAACGTTAGGAAATTTATTATTATAAATAGTCACACAACCCTAAAATGAAACTAAAAAATATTAGGGTTGATTGACTGTTTTTTGAAAAATATTACTTTCTAAATCATGTTCTTCAGATTTTTTGAGAGGTTATCCCTAATATCCTGAAGTTCTCCGGCAGAAACATATTTTCGCAAAACAAAAAATGTAGTATTTATATAGTGCTCTGCAAGTTCATCAGAAACAAAATCATAGTTTGAGGCAGCCCCGTCAAAGCTCCTTACCAAATCCACAAATTGAGGAATATGTTTTACCTTGGTTTTGGTTTTATTGATACTCCATCCATTGACGTAGAACGCCTTAAGGAACATTGGAAATTGTGAGATTAATTGCAAAGATTCCTCCACTGAAATTATTTCCCGTAAGCCGTGTAAAACTGCGGATAGAGTACGTGCGGCTTTCTCCGGATCTTCTGTCAAATCTATTTGTTCCGCATATTCTTTTAAAAAGCTATTTGCTTCTGCTGCATATTGATTGAAATTAAGTGCCATAATTAAAAAGTTTTAGTTATCGATAATTTTAGGTTTATTCCCTCTTTGCGTCCTGTGTTTTACGCGTTTTGGTTTTGAAAGAAAGGTGTCTGTTTTTTCTGGGGAATGCTTTTTTACATCTCGTTCCATAATTAAACGGGCCATGAGATAACAAACAGTGGATTCTGCTCCCTGGTTGAGGTTTACATTTTCTTTTTCAAGGCCGTCCCCACAACCTCCGGTTAAAGGATTGTAAACAATCTGAGATAAGTGATTATCACCTAAAAACCAGCCAAAAGCTTTTTGCATCATATTTTTATATTGTGGGATATTAAAGGTTTTATAGAAAATATCCAGGGTCTGGATAAGGCAAAAAACATCAATGGGCTGCTCCCCGTATCTGTTGGGTTCGGATCCTTTTTGATACCATCCCCTATTGGAAATCACTCTCAACTGCCCGTCCACAAACATTTTTGAGAGTAAAAAATCAAAAGTTTGCAGAGCTGCTCTCTTATAAGATTCTTTTCCAGTAGATAAATAGGCATAGAGCATTGCTTCCGGCAAGATGCTGTTTGCATAGGTCATGTATTCCTCAAACCATTCCCAGTTTTTTTCACGGTTTATATCATAACGGGTAATAAGGTTTTTTGCCAGATTATCTATATTGATCCTCACGTGATTTTCCTTAGTTACAATTTGGTAATTATATAAACCTTTAATAGTATAACCTATAGATCTTGGGGATAGCACTCCCTTGATCCATTGAG
>JAENXB010000402.1 GCA_016649785.1 Flavobacteriaceae bacterium | reverse complement strand
TGGTGGTTTCGAATCAGCATTTTAATATCCACTAATACAGTTTAGCGGACTAAGCCAGGACGGAATTTCCTTTTCCTGGCTGCATAAATGTTATGTTAATTAAAGTGGTGCCAAAAAGAACGAATCGTTGCCGTACCCCATTATCGGAGAAATTGAAAAATTCAAAGTTCATGAGGACGGTACTGTAAATATCATTATTAAAGGTGACACTAGTACTGCTGTTCCGAATGGCTTAAAAGAACTCGGGTCCTCTACCTACAACATTACGGTGAGTCAAAAAATGTGGAAAAAGGTTTCGGATAAACTCCAGGGTAACCGAATTTTGTTTACTGGCGAACCTAAAGCAGCCGTGACGGTAAAAGGAGTTCCTTTTACCTTAGTTAACTGTTTCGATATTTCCGTCATTGAGCAGAAGGTTAAAGAAAATCAAGCTGAGCCTAAAAAAGCTGAACCGTCTAAACCAGTTCAACCACTACAAAAAGAGGTTCAGGTTAAACCCCTGAAAATTGAGTTGGTTCAGGAGATGAAATCCTTGGATACAAAAACCGATTCCCCTGAAACAACGACTATAACAAAAAAAATGAAAGAAAACCTACCGTCTAGAAATAGCCTCGATGGGATCGTTAGGGAATGGCGTAAAAATAACGAAATTACACAAATCCCCTTCAAAAATATAGTTCTTGAGGAAAAGGCGCATCTAAATCATGCAAACTTTAAACTTGGAAGATTGGACACAGCCCACGTTAAACCTATGACGGTAAAACAAATAGCTGATAACAAGTACGCACTCGTTATGGGGCTGAAAAGCTTTGTTACGGCTAAATTGCTAGACATGGAAACTGTTCCTGTCATTCTTTGTGATATTAATTTTAATGAACTAACCGAAAAACTAGGTATTGCAGAGATGAATGGAAAAGAAAAAGTTGCGATAAGACAAATTATGGATTAGTGTTTATTTGGTTTCTTCGGAAAGAGTGGCTGCTGTCCGCGCATCCAGGACAACGAACGGGAAAATCCAAAACAAACGCTATAGTAAATTGACGCAATCGAGAGTAAACCGGACTTCGATCTTTCCAGCAAAAACACACTTTTAGAGCGTTAAAAGCAGGAAAATAAAAACACCTAAATCGTCGCTCACGTACAAATTTGGCTGAATATGAGGAAATAATAGTTTAGCTAGTTTACGTAATA
>JAENXB010000042.1 GCA_016649785.1 Flavobacteriaceae bacterium | reverse complement strand
GCATATAGGAAATTTTAGTTGAAGATAAGTAAAAAAGCCGCTCACAGAGCGGCTTTAGAAAACATTTAAAACTTTTCCAAAGTTCAGGACCTTGGAAAAGTTATATCTAAAGTTAAATTTATACAACTCCCTGCGCAAGCATAGCATCTGCTACCTTGACAAATCCGGCGATATTGGCTCCTTTCACGTAATCTACCTCTCCATTGTCATCTTTGCCAAATTCCACGCATTTATCGTGAATATCTTTCATGATCTCAAGCAGTTTCCTGTCAACTTTTTCCGCATTCCAGTTGTACCTCAGTGAGTTTTGGGACATTTCAAGACCTGAAGTTGCCACTCCGCCGGCATTGGATGCTTTTCCGGGAGCAAACAGTATCCTGGAATTTTGGAAGATTTTAATCGCTTTCGGCGTACTTGGCATATTAGCGCCTTCCGCCACACAAATACAACCGTTTTTTACCAATATTTTTGCGTCTTCTTCATTTAATTCATTCTCAGTTGCACATGGCATGGCGATATCACATTTGATTCCCCAAGGGGTTTTTCCTTCAAAAAATTTGACTGATGGGTATTTATCGGCGTATTCGGAAATTCTTCCGCGTTTTTCATTTTTAAGCTCTATGATAAATGCCAGTTTTTCCTCATCAATCCCCTCTTCATCAAGGATATAGCCACCAGAGTCTGACATTGTGATCACCTTCGCTCCAAGTTGAGTAGCTTTCTCGGCTGCATACTGGGCCACATTCCCGGATCCGGAAATTACCACCGTTTTACCTTCTAAAGTATCTCCTTTAAGTTCCAGCATATTTTGGGTGAAATACACATTGCCGTATCCTGTGGCTTCAGGACGAATTAATGAGCCGCCGTAGGATAGTCCTTTCCCGGTTAAAACACCGGTAAATTCATTTCTAAGGCGCTTATATTGCCCAAACAAAAACCCTATTTCACGGGCTCCAACTCCAATATCCCCTGCAGGCACATCAGTATCGGCACCAATATGGCGCTGTAATTCAGTCATAAAACTTTGACAAAAATGCTGCACCTCGATATCCGATTTACCTTTCGGATTAAAATCGGAACCTCCTTTTCCACCGCCCATAGGCAAGGTGGTTAAACTGTTTTTTAAGACTTGCTCAAAGGCAAGAAATTTTAAAACACTTAAATTTACACTTGGGTGAAAACGCAAACCGCCTTTATAAGGTCCAATTGCAGAGTTCATCTGAATCCTGAATCCACGGTTGATTTGAGTTTTTCCCTTATCATCAATCCACGGCACCCTGAAAATAATTACTCTTTCCGGCTCAACCATCCGTTCTAAAAGCATGGCATTTTGATATTTTTTATTCTTTTCTATAAAGGGGATTACTGTTTCGGCAACTTCATGCACAGCTTGCATGAATTCTGGCTCATTCTGGTTTCTGATAGAAACCATGTCCAAAAATTTTTTTACATTTTGCTCCATATTATAGTGCTAAATATTTGTAATGAATTAAAAAAAGTTTTAATCAATTACAAATATAAAAGTAATATAACAAGTACGCGCCCTTCTTACCTTATTTCATTGATTATAAATTCATGTATTTAATTTCCTTTTTCAGATACTGAATTTGTTCTGAATTGGTTAATTTCAATTTTATATATTTGTTTCTATTAACTTGTGGTGTATGGGGAAATCCCGATTGGTTTTACTTATTTTATCGCTCTGTCTCTTTACAACGGAAAGCAGTTTTGCCCAACTCGGAATTTCTCACGAAATTGGAGTATTGGTGGGTCCGGCTTCCTTTTTTACAGATTATGGGGAGCGCTGGGATGTTGAAAATAACCTAAACAACTCCGGGTTTGGAATAGGCCTGGTTCATTATATGAATTTTGCCTACAAAGCAGAGTGCAACTGCTATACTTCCGACAAATATTTTAACGATCATTTTAAAATACGAACAGAAATAGATTATTTTTATACAAAATTGGAGCATTTTGGGACTGTGGCTTCAAAAAATACAGCTGGAGGAAAATTGTTACAGGCTATGCACGGGGAAACGCAAACATTTGAAATTGGCACACATCTGGAATATTATCCCATAAGCATTCGTGACTATACGTCTTTTGGCTATATGTTTTCCCCTTTTGCAAGTCTTGGGATTCATTTTGTCAATTACCAACCCGATGCTTATTCAGATTTTGGGCCGTTGAGCGATCCTGCCAACGTTTTCCCTACATTTACAGATGGTATTAGCCTGGAAAATGGCTCTGCCCTGGCAATTGCAGCCAGTATTGGCATTCGTTACAGGCTTAGTCGTTCCAGTGATCTGGCGATGGAAGCACGATGGCAATATTATGATAGCGATTGGATAGACGGATTAAATATCGATAAAATAAAATATCCCCAAAACAAGTCGAACGACTGGGTTTACTGGATGAATGTAGGCTATATCTATTACCTCAATTATTAAAGTGAATAGTTCAAAAAAAAGCTTCAGCAGTAATGCTGAAGCCTTAAATATATTAGATTTATGTGCTTTTAACCCAAAGCTTGTTTTAAGTCCTCAATTAAATCTTCATCATCTTCAATTCCTACACTCAACCGAATTAAGGAATCTACCACACCGGTTTTTTCGCGCTCTTCCTTCGGAATAGATGCGTGGGTCATACTTGCGGGATGACCGGCCAGAGATTCTACTCCGCCCAGTGATTCTGCAAGGGTAAATACCTTGAGTTTTTCCAAAATAGTAACCGCGCTTTTTTCAGTTCCTTCAGCAGTAGTAAAAGAGATCATTCCTCCAAAACCTGTCATTTGTTTTTTTGCGATATCGTGATTTGGGTGATCCTCAAAACCCGGCCAGTACACTTTATCCACTTTAGGATGCGATTTCAGGTATTTTGCGATTTTTTCACCGTTTTCACAATGGCGCTGCATCCTTATATGCAAGGTTTTGATTCCTCTCAAAACAAGAAAACTGTCCATTGGGCCGGCAATCGCACCACTCGCATTTTGTATAAAGTATAACTTATCCGCCAGTTCCTGGTTATCCACCACAAGAGAACCCATTACCACATCACTGTGACCGCCAAGATATTTGGTAGCACTGTGCATTACAATATCGGCACCCAAATCCAAAGGTTGTTGCAAATAGGCTGTGGCAAACGTATTATCTACCGCGAGCAACACCTTATGTTTTTTGGCTATTTTGGAAACTGCTTCAATATCAATAATATTCATCATTGGGTTTGTAGGGGTTTCAACCCAAATAAGCTTTGTATTTTTATTGATATGAGCCTCTATTTTTTCGGCATCCTGCATTCCAATAAAATGGAATTTGATCCCTAAACCTTCAAAAATTTTGGTAAAAAGACGATAAGAACCTCCATACAAATCGTTGGTAGAAATAATTTCATCACCGGGTTTAAATAGTTTCATCACCGCGTCAATAGCTGCAAGACCTGATCCAAATGCAAGTCCGAATTTACCGTTTTCAATGCTGGCCAAAGCATTTTCCAGGGCTGTCCTGGTTGGGTTTGCACTTCTGGAATATTCAAAGCCTTTATGGCCTCCCGGTGTGGTTTGGCTATAAGTGCTGGTTTGATAAATTGGTGGCATTACGGCTCCGTATGCGGGATCCACATTGTGCTGTCCTCCATGTATCGTTTTTGTATTGAATTTCATAGGTTTATGTTTTATAAGTCAATATTTAAATCCTTTAATATCAAAGGTATGATCGGCCATTTTTAAATAAATTCCCCTTTCGGGCTTTTATAATAAATAATGAAGGGCAAATGTACTACTCGTATTGGGGATTGACAAAATAGCGTGTACCTTTATCCCTAATTTAACACTGTTTTGCTATTGTGAAAAAGCTACTTTTACCCTTTATAATCATTGTGTTGCTGGTGGGATGTAAAAAAGATGAACAAGAATTGGAATTTGAAGTTCTGTCTATTGAGCAAGTCTCAGAAGAAAATTGCATTCCCGAAGAAGAAAACTGTACTTTTATAAGTATTCAAATTCCCTGGGCTCTTGAATCCGAAACCCGAAGTAAAAAAATTAACCGTAAGATTGAGGAACATATTATCCAATTAATAGATTATCAGGAGGAAAATAATTTTAGTAACCTGGAAGATTTATCAGAAAAATTTATTGACGATTATGAAGCCTCCTCCAAGGAGTTTCCTGAATATAATATTCCCTGGGAAGCTTCCGTAGAAGGCAGGATTTCGCACAGATCTCCCGATTTAATTTCCATTGAATTTGACCTTGCCCTTTTTACCGGGGGCGCGCACGGCTATACGAGCGTGAGTTATTTAAATTTTAATTCCAAAACAGGAGATCAACTTTGGGCCAAAGATATATTTGAAGATGAATTTAAAAGTTATGCCGAAAAACTTTTCAGGCAGAAAAATGACATTCCGGAAGATCAACCCATAAACAGTACTGGTTTGTTTTTTGAAAATGACAGCTTTCAGTTGCCACAAAACATTGGATTTTCAAAAAATAAGATCATTTTAAGGTACAATGCTTATGAAGTTGCCTCCTATGCTGAAGGAGGTATTCAATTGGAAATCCCGATAAAGGATGTTGAGGAATTTATTAAAATTCTTTAAACGCAGCTAAAGGTTTTTAACCTCCTAAGCTTTCAGCTTCAAATAATTCCCTTTTTTAAAAAAATCCTGTTATGAAGAAAATATATCATCTCTCCACCTGCACTACTTGTAAAAAGATCCTGAAAGAATTGGATGCTCCTACTTCTTATATTCTTCAGGATATTAAACCTGAGCCAATAACCGGGGAACAACTGGATGAGATGCGGGAACTTTCCGGGAGTTATGAAGCCTTATTCAGCAAAAGGGCGCAATTGTATAAGGAACGGAATTTAAAAAATGAAGACATAAGCGAAGAGCGCTATAAAAAATTGATCCTGGAACATTACACTTTCTTGAAACGTCCCGTGATCATCAATAACGACAAAATTTTTATTGGCAACGCAAAAAAAACGGTAGAGGCTGCCAAAAGATCTATTAATGAGTAAACGAATGTTGGCCATATTGGCCGCTACCGGCGCGAGTACTATCTATGGTGTAAATCATACCATAGCAAAAGACCTGATGCCCATTTATATTGAACCTTTCGGATTTATACTTCTGAGGGTAACGGGAGCTACCATTTTGTTTTGGCTGATTGGCTTTTGGGGGCCAAAAGAAAAAATAGCAACCACCGACTGGCCCAGAATTATTGGTTGTACCATTTTTGGAATGGCCATCAATATGTTGGTGTTTTTTAAAGGCCTCAGTTTGACATCACCTATAAATAGTTCGGTGATAATGACTATTTCACCCATCCTGGTGCTGGTGATGGCCGCCCTTTTGATCCACGAACGAATCACATGGCTAAAAACTGCCGGAATTATCACTGGATTGGCCGGGGCATTGACACTTGTGTTTTTTAGCACTCAAACTACCGTGAACGCACCAAATATTCCCCTGGGAAATCTATTTGTGATCATGAATGCGCTTTTTTATGGCATCTATTTGATAATGGTAAAACCATTAACCGCCAAGTATCATCCCTTTACACTTATGAAATGGTTGTTTTTATTTGGGGTTATTGTAAATTTCCCAATCTCCATTTCAGAATTTTTAGATGTTGAATGGACTGCCATACCGGTTCACGCGCTTTGGAAATTTGGTTTTGTGGTAGTGTGCACAACTTTTTTAACCTATTTGTTGAACATCTTTGCGCTCAAGGAATTATCCGCTTCCGGCTTAAGCGCTTTTATATATCTTCAACCCCTCGTGGCGATTGCATTTGCAATTGGCACAGGGGCCGATTCGCTTAATGTCGTGAAAATTACCGCGGCAATATTGGTCTTTTCAGGAGTTTATATGGTTACCAAAAAACCGAAGCCTAAAGTGAGTACACCTCAAGATCTTTAGGTTTTCTTCCGAATTTCCTGGAATCTTCCCTGGTAAGTATCCTGAAATCTTCAGTATGGGTGAGATTGTTTAAATTTTCATACAATCCTGAAGGCAATCCAACCAGTTTTCGCGCTTTTAGATCGATCCAGCCGCCCATCATTTCACAACTCGCAAAATTGCGACCTTTGTGATCATAAAAATTATGGATAAATTCAAAATACATTCCGTCTTCAGAAAGTCCTTTTAGCTGAAGGCTCACCTTCACCGGTTTCCCCGCAAAAACCTCCTGGAAATAGTAGATGTGTTCATAAAATGCCACCGGCCCAATATTGTGAGTGGCCAGTTCTTTTTGCCCGAAACCGTTTTCCATTAAAAATCCCATCCGGGTATGGCTCATAAAATTGATAAATGCTGAATTTGCCAAATGTCGGTTTGCATCTAAATCACTCCATCTTATATCAAATTCCTTTGTGTACATAAATTCCAATTTTCGCAAAATTACAAATAATTATTATGCACGCATATTAGTTTTTTGTTCATTTAAATTTCGAAGCCTTCCAATAAATTGTGTAATTTGGATCTTATGCCAATCTTAAAAAACAGATATTTCCCGCCGGTTCTATTCAGAAATTACCATATTTCAACAATTTACGCGGCCATGTTCCGGAGGGTCCCCCCGGTTGCACAAACCAGGGAACGACTGGAATTACAGGATGGGGATTTTCTGGATCTGGACTGGAGCTATTCTGTTTCCGGCACTTCAAAAAAGGTTTTGATTATTTTGCACGGCCTGGAAGGAAATGCACAACGCCCTTACATTCTAGGTCTTGCCCACTATTTCAACCAAAAAGGATGGGACGTGGCCGCCCTCAATTTCAGGGGATGCAGCGGGGAGATCAACAGGTTATACAAATCTTATAATGCAGGAGCGAGTGCCGATCTGGATTTGGTTATTTCACATATCATTTCAAAAAACCAGTATAGCAGCCTCGCATTAAACGGATTCAGCCTGGGAGGAAATTTACTGCTGAAGTATTTAGGCGAAGGAAATAAACTTCCAGCCCAACTAAAAGCGGCTGTAGCCATTTCTGCTCCCTGCGATTTGCATGCTTCGCTTAAAAAACTTGAAGAACCCAAAAACAGGATCTATTCCGAACGCTTTGTCAAAAATTTAAAAGAACAATTATATCTCCGTGAAAAACATTTTCCGAAGAACCTTCAAAAACAACAAATTTTAGCCTGCAAAAACCTGTTTTCAATAGATGATCTTTACACCAGCAAGGCTCATGGTTTTGAAAATGCCATCGATTATTACCAAAAAAGCAGTGCTTTACAGTTTATCCCCAATATTAGCATTCCCACCCTGCTCATCAATGCAAAGAATGACAATTTCCTTTCAGCTTCGTCTTCACCGGTAACAATTGCTGAGAACAACCCGAATTTTTATCTGGAAATGCCGGATCATGGAGGGCATGTTGGATTTCTTCAGAATAAAAAACAAACCTACACCGAAGAAAGGGCATTGGAATTTATTGAATCATTTATATAAAAACAGACTTTCCCACGGTTTCTTTGTCCTACTGAAGATTTGTTTATCTTTGCGCAACCTTATAAAAATCAAGCATGATTCAGTCTATGACCGGTTTTGGAAAAAGCCTTTTGCAACTTCCATCCAAGAAAATTACAGTAGAAATAAAATCGCTTAACAGCAAAAGTCTGGACCTCAACGCAAGGATCCCCGGACAATATCGGGAAAAGGAATTGCATTTACGCAATCTCCTCGCCAAATCACTCACCCGTGGAAAAGTTGATTTTTCATTATATGTTGAAATTACAGGCGAAGAAACCACCGCTTCAGTGAATCCTGCAGTGGTTAAAAAATACATCCAGCAATTAAGAGCGATCGTGGATGGGGATGAAACCGAACTCCTGAAAATGGCAGTGCGTATGCCCGATGTCCTGAAAACTGAACGGGAAGAAATAGACGAAACTGAATTTGCCTCTATTGAAGATGCTGTTATTGAAGCTTTGGAGGAAATAAACAAATTCAGGTATGATGAAGGATATGCGCTTGAAAAGGACTTGAAATTCCGGGTTGCCAATATTGAAAATTTACTTGTAGAAATTATTGCCATGGATCCAGAAAGAATTGCGGGAGTCAGGGAACGATTGGCAAAAGGAGTCGCCGATTTGAAAGAAAAAGTAGATGAAAACAGGTTTGAGCAGGAACTGGTTTATTACATTGAAAAATTTGATATTACGGAAGAAAAGGTGCGTTTGGACAATCACCTGAATTATTTTAAAGAAGCACTGGACTCTGAAGATTCCAACGGCAGGAAATTAGGGTTTATCTCCCAGGAAATGGGTAGGGAAATCAACACTATTGGCAGCAAATCGAATTTTTTCCCGATGCAGCAACTGGTGGTTCAAATGAAAGATGAACTTGAAAAAATAAAAGAACAACTTTTAAACGTACTTTAAATGAAAACCGGTAAACTAATTGTATTCTCGGCACCTTCAGGATCAGGAAAAACCACTATTGTAAGATACTTACTCTCCAAACCGGAGTTGAACCTGGACTTCTCGATCTCGGCAGCTTCCAGACCCCCAAGAGAAGACGAAGTAGATGGAAAAGATTATTATTTTCTCTCCCTGGAAGATTTCAAGAAGAAAATAAAAAACGATGAGTTTTTGGAATGGGAAGAAGTGTACCGGGATAATTTTTACGGAACGCTTAAAACCGAAATCGATCGGATCTGGGCTTCCGGAAAAAACGTGATATTTGATATAGATGTTGTGGGCGGCCTGGATATTAAGCACATTTATCCGGAGCAAACCCTGGCTGTATTTGTCAAACCTCCCAGCATCGAGGAATTAAAGATCCGCTTAAAAAAGCGCAAGACCGAATCTGAAGATAAAATAAATATGCGGGTTGCAAAAGCTTCCATAGAACTTGCCACGGCTCCCCAATTTGACTTTATTATTGAAAATAACGACTTACAAAAAGCATTGGACGAGGCCTATAATTTGGTTTCTGATTTTGTGAATGCAGATAAATAAGGAGAATGAAAAAGAAGATCGGGCTGTACTTTGGGACTTTTAATCCTATTCATATAGGGCACATGATCATTGCCAATTATATGGTAGAATTTTCAGATTTAGATGAAATCTGGATGGTGGTAACCCCGCAAAACCCCTTTAAGAAAAAAAGCAGTTTGCTCGATAACAACCACCGGCTGGAATTGGTTTATATCGCCTGTGAAAAATACCCGAAATTAAAACCCTGTGATGTTGAGTTTAAACTCTCCCAACCTAATTATACGATCAATACCCTTGTGCAATTGGAAGAAAATTATCCGGACCTGGACTTTTCCCTGATAATGGGTGAGGATAATTTAAAGAGTTTTCACAAATGGAAAAACTATGAAGTAATTCTTGAACGGTATTTTATATATGTGTATCCAAGGGTTTCAAACGGAATGGTGGAAAATCAATTTAAAGATCATCCAAAAATTCGAAGGGTGGAAGCTCCAATTGTGGAGATTTCTTCCACCTTTATAAGGAAGGGAATTAAGGCAGGGAAAAATATTACACCCATGTTACCAGAAAAAGTCTGGGAATATATAGACAGGATGAATTTTTACAAAGAAAAAACTGTTTAAAAAAATTTTTTGAACATCTTTTTGGGATTAAATGAACCTACTTTTTTCATGGTGGAACAATAACCTTGCACTTCGACTGCGCTCAATGTAACATTCTCAAATTTTTTAAACAGCTTTTCTTCTATTATTTATTTATTCAAAGGCGGGATTCGCAGGACTTGTCCCGGGTATATTTTATCGGGATCTTTGAGCATTGGTTTATTGGCTTCAAATATCTCAGGATATTTATTTGCATTGCCATAATGTTCCTTTGCTATTTTACTCAGGGTTTCCCCTCTTTCCACGGTATGAAAAACAGATTCAGGCTCTTTGTTTTCCACGGTCAAATTATCTTCCACCCGGGAAATTCCTTCGACATTGCCAACTACCAAAATCACTTTTTCGCGGGTTGACTGTTTATCTGCATGTCCGGAGACAATGGCCAAATCATCATTAATTGTGATTTTGAGATTTTCAACCTTCAAATTTAAATCATGAATGGTTATTTCCAGTTTTCGGGCCGCTTTTTCGTTTTCTATGCCTTCTTCATATTGCCTGTCCACGGCTACTTTTGCAGAAACTCCTTTAGTCTCTTTTCCTGCTCCAAAAACCTTGGCTCCGGCTTCCTTAATAAATTTAAAAATTCCCATTTTCTTTATATTAATTGCATCTGTAAAGTACGAAATTCACTTTATTCCGCTGTTGTTAAAACTATTAAATTTTTGTTAGTTTTTGTTTAAATCAAAAAAACAGCGCCACGTATATAGTATACACGGCACTGTTTCTCTAAATAACCAACCAAAAAAAACTAAACCAAAACCGGTAAAAAAACCAGTGTTGCATTTTCTTAATATATAACGCAAAAAACCCCTATTTCATTGTGGACAACAAACATAAAAACCCATATTATTTACATTCCTTTTAAATTTGTGTATTTTTGCGTTGAATATAAAATATTATGAATAACACTCCTAAATTTGGTGTAATTGGCGGCGGAAGCTGGGCCACGGCTATTGTCAAGATGTTAAGCGAAAATATTGACGAAATTCAATGGTATATGCGCAGCACAATAGCAATAGACCATATTAAAACCCATAAACACAACCCTAATTATTTAAGTTCGGTAGAATTTGACGTGAGCAAACTGCGCTTAAGCAATGATATTAATGAAGTTGTAAAGGCATCAGATTATTTGATATTCGCCATTCCTTCGGTTTTTATCAAAAAAGAACTGGAAAAATTAAACGTATCGCTGGAAGATAAAATCCTTTTTTCGGCAGTGAAAGGGATAGTTCCCGAAACCGGTTTAATTGTTGGGGAACATCTTCACAGGGAATTCAATATTCAGGAGGAAAATTTCGGAACTATCTCCGGTCCTTGTCATGCCGAGGAAGTTGCTTTGGAAAGGCTTTCTTACCTCACCATTTCCTGCAAGGATGAAAAAAAGGCGGAAATTGTGGCAAAATATTTAAGTAGCGATTACATTACCTGCAAAACCAGTGATGATGTTACCGGTACAGAATATGCGGCAATGCTCAAGAATATCTACGCAGTTGCTGCAGGAATTGCTCATGGATTGGGATATGGAGACAACTTTCAAAGTGTATTGATGAGCAATGCGATTCGTGAGATGAAGAAATTCATTAAAAAAGTGCATAAAATGAAGCGTAATATCAATGATTCCGCATATCTGGGAGATCTATTGGTTACAGGATATTCCGTTTTTAGCCGAAACCGGACCTTTGGAAATATGATAGGAAAAGGGTACACCGTAAAAAGCGCCAATATGGAAATGAGCATGGTTGCTGAAGGTTATTACGCCACGAAAGGCGCTTATATGATCAATAAGGAAAAAGGTGCCAAAACCCCTATTATAAACGCAGTTTACAGCATTTTGTACGAAGGCAAAGATCCAAAAAAAGTCTTTGAGAAATTAGCTGAAAAACTCGATTAATCCACCTGAAATCGCTTACCTGTAAATATCAATTGAAGGATTCCTGGAATTCTAAGCAATTTGATTTCAGTAATTAGTTAAAAATTGGTTATTTCACCAATATACCCTGTTTTTTAATAATCGGTAAATCCTTTAAAGCAGCTTCATTAACAGAATTTTTCTTGAAGAGAAAGGTTTTTTCGTACATTTTGTCATCGGCAAAATAGGTTACGGAAAACTGGTTGTTGAGGCGCAGGACTTCATCCTGTAAAAACTCAATTTTAGCAAAGGATCTTGCGGGGAGTATTTTTATGGAATGCCGCATGGTAGAAGTGCTTTCCTCTTTATCGAAGCCATTGGTCACAATAAGGACCATTTCAATTGATTTCTCGCTATCGTTTATTAAATAAGCGTTCCATTCCATGGATTGAAATTCTTCGTTTTTTTCCCTAACCGCAGCCAGGTAAATTCCTTTAGATTCCGGTATTTCAATGTCTTTTTTCAAATCAATCCAGTTTTTTTTCAAGTTTGTTCCACAATCCCCACAAAAATAGAGCTGCAACCACAATTAATATCGCGCCTACAGCAATTTTAATAACCGCAATTATAAAAGTCACATATACAATAATCGAAAAGATTACGATCGCCAATAAAATAAATCCGACTTTTTTCATTTTTTATATAAAGATGATTTAAATATTTCCAGGAAACTCACATCATTTTCATAAAAAAATAGAACTATCGTCAGGCTGAATTCAGCAGTAATTAGGAATACAAAGAAGCGTTTAAATATGTTGAATATTGTTATTTTATGGAAATGTTTTTACAAAAACCTCAATAAATCAGATAATGGCTTCAGTAAATTAAAAGATTAAAATGAATTTCAATAAATTCAAACCACAGTATTACAGTGTTTTACACTCTATGATCTTTAAATAATTTTAAATTCCTTTTTTTGATAAAATATATTCATCCATTTAAAATCACTGAAATTTCTTGTCAAAATATTACCTTGCATGCGCAATGAAAAGCCATAGAAAAAATGACTAAAAGGTCCCTTCCCGATTTAAAAACATATGAGTTTGAGGAGTTTGCATTTAAGGAATTAATGCAAAACAGAATTAATAAAGTGCTGATTGTTTGCTCTAACTACGATTATTATATGTTGGAGGAGGATGGTAGAATTGACGAACGCATTTTTAATGAATACACCGCTTTAAACCTTAGATATCCACCGAGTTTTACCCACGCCAATTCTGCCAAAAGAGCAATAGGCATATTGCAATCGGATAAAATAGATTTGGTGATCACCTGGCTGGACATTGGGGATTACAAGGCTTTTGAAACCTCAAAAATAATAAAAGAGGCTTTTCCAACAATCCCAATTGCCGCGCTTAGCCTCTATTCTTCTGAATTGAGGAAAAAAGTGTTAAGTGAAAATACGGGGATCATTGATCTTGTGTTTCATTGGAATGGGAATGTCGATATTTTTCTGGCAATCATTAAACTTACCGAAGACAGGATGAATGCGGAAAAAGACATCAATGAAATTGGGGTTAAAGCAATTTTATTGGTAGAGGATTCATTAAAATTCTATTCCAGGTATTTGCCAATTATTTATAAAATTATTTTAAAACAAACGCATTCCTTCATGTCTGAGGGCTTAAATGAGCATCGAACAATGATGCTTATGAGAGGTCGCCCAAAAATTTTATTGGCGACAAATTACGAAGAAGGCCTTTGCCTTTTTGAAAAATATCAACACCATCTTTTGGGGGTTATTTCTGATGTGGATTATTTTAAAGATGGGAAACGGGACCGTAACGCCGGATTTGAATTCCTGAAATATGTGAGGAGCCTGGAACGCTATTTCCCCTTTCTAATCCAATCTTCCGATAAAAACAACGAACAATATACCCTGGAATTAAAGGGAAAATTTTTACACAAACATTCTGAAATCCTCGGGGAGGAAATTAAAAATTATATCACCAAATACTTTTCCTTTGGCGACTTCGAATTTTGGGATCCAGTTCAAATGAAAATCCTGGCTACGGTAAAAGATTTAAATAGCTTCCAAAAAGCTTTAAATACCGTGAGTTTAGAATCTATAAGTTATCACGCCAAAAGAAGTGAATATTCCAAATGGTTGAGATCAAGGGCACTATTCCCATTGGCTAACTTATTTAGCAATGTGGAATATGAAGATTTTGATGATCTTGAGCAAATAAGGGAATTTTTAATAAAAGCCATTAAAACATACCGCTTATACAGGTCAAGAGGGGTAATTGCAAAATTCGACAAAAATAAATACGATGAATATCTGGGTTTTGCCAGGATAGGAGAAGGCTCTTTGGGAGGAAAAGGTCTTGGCCTGGCCTTTATTGATTCCTTTTTGAAACGTCATAAATTATTTAATAAATACAAGGACGTAAGCATCTCAATTCCACGCACAGTGGTTTTAAGTACAGAGGTATTTGATGAATTTATGGAAAAACACAAATTGATCCGGTTTGTCGCCCAAAGTGAGAATAATGACGATAATATAATTTTAAATGAATTTATTTCCAAGCCCTTGCCAAAATGGGTGATAGAAGATATTAGGGCTTTTTTGAACATCTCAAAATCACCAATTGCCGTTCGCTCATCCAGTGTTCTTGAAGATTCCCATTATCTTCCATTTGCCGGCGTATTTGCAACATATATGATCCCAAATACCGATAAAGAAAAAATGTTGGAAATGATTTCCAACGCCATTAAATCGGTCATGGCATCTGCTTTTTTTGAACAAAGCAAAATTTATTTGAAAGCTTCTTCCCATAGCATTGAAGAGGACAAAATGGCGGTTATTTTACAAGAGGTAACAGGAAAACAATACAATGATGTTTACTACCCGAATATATCGGGAGTGGCGCGTTCCATTAATTTTTATCCCATAGGCAATGAATTGCCAAATGAAGGAATAGCCAATATAGCTTTGGGTTTGGGCGAAATTATTGTTGGCGGAGGACAAACCCTGAGATTTTCACCATATCATCCAAAAAAGATACTGCAACTTTCTTCTCCGGATTCTGCAAAACGTGAAACACAACAATATTTTTATGGGCTGGATATGGATCCGGAAAGCTATAAAGTTTCAACCAGTGAGGCCATTAACAAGAAAAAGATTAGCATTAGAAATGCGGAAAAGCACGGATCCCTAAAATTTGTGGCTTCAACCTACGACCTACAAAATAATATAATCAGGCCCGGGGTTTTACAAGAAGGAATTCGTGTGGTTACTTTTGACAATATATTGAAATACAACAATTTTCCTTTACCCGAAATTTTAAAGGACTTGTTGCGTATTGGACAACGTGAAATGCGAAACCCAATTGAAATAGAATTCGCAGTAAAACTTGACGTGCCCCAGGGACAACCAAAAGAATTCAGCTTTTTACAAATAAGGCCTATTGTTGAAAGCAGGGAAACAATGAGCAAACTTCCCGAGAAGTTTGATGTTGAGGATACTATTATCTATTCAGAATCGGCGCTGGGGAATGGAAATTATGGGAATATCAGGGACCTTGTTTACGTAAAACCTGAAACCTTTGACGCCGCAAATACCTGGAAAATTGCGGCAGCGGTAGAAGGTATTAATAAAAAATTCGGTAAATCAGATAAACAATATATTTTAATAGGGCCCGGCAGATGGGGCTCCAATGACCCTTGGTTGGGCATCCCTGTGATTTGGCCACAAATTTCTTCGGCTAAAATTATTGTTGAGGCAGGGTTAAAAGATTTTAGAATTGAACCCAGTCAGGGAACTCATTTCTTTCAAAATTTAACCTCATTTAAAGTGGGTTATTTAACAATAAATCCTTTTATAGATGATGGCTTTTTCGATCTAAAGTATTTAAATAACCAAAAAGCCGAATATGAAGATGAATATTTAAGGCATATACGTTTTGAAGAACCATTGGAAATAATTATTGACGGAAAAGACAGTAAAGCCGCGATTTTTAAAAAAGAATTTAAGGCTGAAGAGATTCAGGAAACAACCGATGATTTTTTGGAGGATCTCCCTCCTGAAGGTTTTATGTAAACCAATAACTTATAATTTTATCAATAAAAAAGTTTAATTATCTAAACGCGATCAGGTTTTAAATGTCGAATGACCTCTAAGGACCGGATTTTTTTGATTTGATGATTTTTTGTTGAAAAAAATAGTAAATATTAAAAATATAGGGGTGTTTTTTAAAAAAAATATAATTTAATATGCGTAATTTTGTGTTCAATTATTGAATATTT
>JAENXB010000146.1 GCA_016649785.1 Flavobacteriaceae bacterium | reverse complement strand
CTTCTATACCAAAAACAGACGTGTTGCCAGTTACACCATAGGCCATCATTTCAATTCTGATGCAAATTTAGAACAAACTTTATTTTACGCAAATATTTTCAGGTTTTTTTATTACTTAATTTTTCGGGCATTAAAATCCGTCTTTTTTTTCAAAAAAGATGTCGTTTTAAACATAGTTTTAAAATCATTCCTATAAATATTCTTAAATTCGCCCATTAGATTAAATCAGTACTAAAAATATGACAGATTTTAACTTTAGCCGGACAAATAAAATATTGGGCTGGCTGGTGTTTTTAATTTCACTTACTACCTACTGGTTAACGGTAGAACCTACCGCAAGTTTTTGGGATGCGGGGGAATATATAGCAACTTCGGCAAATCTGGAAGTAGGTCACCCGCCCGGAGCACCACTTTATCAAATGATGGGCGCTTTTTTTGCCACCTTCGCGTCTGATACCAGTCAGGTTGCACTTATGGTGAACCTGATGTCTGTTTTTGCAAGTGCTTTTACAATTATGTTGATGTTTTGGTCTATTGTACTTTTAATCCTTAAAATCACGGGGCCTAAGAAAACCCTTTCTAAAAGCAATAAAATCGCAGTATTGGGTAGTGCTTTGGTAGGTTCCCTTGCATTTAGCTTTACAGATAGTTTTTGGTTTAATGCCGTAGAAGCTGAAGTTTACGCAATGGCGACTCTCTTTATGGCTGTTTTGTTCTATTTAGGGCTTTTGTGGGAGCGTGATATGTTTAAACCTCGCGGAAACCGTTGGGTAATCCTTATTTCATTTGTGGTAGGATTATCATTTGGAGTCCATTTTATGGGACTTTTGACAATTCCGGCCATTGGATTTTTATATTTTTTTAAAAATTACTCCAAGGTCACCGTCAAAAATTTTATTATTGCCAACATAGCGGTCGTAGCTGTTTTGATGTTTATCTTTAAGCTATTATTACCCTATAGCCTTACATTTTTTGCCTCTTCAGAAGTGTTTTTTACAAATATTATTGGGCTTCCTTTCAATTCAGGAACAATAATCGCCTTATTGGTGATCATCGCCGCATTTTACTTCGGAATACAATACACAAAGAAGAAACAGTTTTATCAGCTTAATACCTTGTTTTTATGTATTCTCTTTATACTGATAGGTTTTTCCAGCTGGACTATGCTCCCTATCCGGGCCAATGCAAACACGGTAATTAACGAGAACAATCCGGACAATGCCCGGGCTTTATTGGCCTACTACAATCGTGACCAATATGGTGAAACGCATTTATTCTATGGGCCTCAATTTACAGAAATGTACAGTGGTCTGGATCCGGATAATCCTTACCTGGACGATCAGCCTATCTATGAAAGGGATGAAGCTTCGGGAAAATATATCATTGTAAACGATTACAAGAACGCAAGACAAAATCTGGACGATAAGCACAAAGCTTTCCTGCCAAGAATGTGGAGTACTCAGCATGCTGCCAACTATATGGAATTTACCGGGCCACTTGACTTTAAGGTGAAGCCTGAATACCAGGATCAGGAACAATTACTTACCGCCATAGCCGAATTCAGAAAAAACTATGCTCTGGGCAGATCGGATTACGAGGCTTATCACAGTTTTCTTAGCCAATTTGGTCAATATCTCGATGTTGAAAAACCTTCATTCAGCTCCAATATGGGATACCTGTTTGAGTATCAAATGGGTTATATGTATTGGCGTTATTTTATGTGGAATTTCGTGGGAAGGCAAAATGATGTGCAAGGTCAATATATCGACCTCAATGGAAATTGGTTGAGCGGAATCAATTTTATAGATGAATTTCGACTTGGATCCCAGGACAATTTACCCACTGATGTAAAAAATAATAAAGCGCGAAATACCTACTATTTTCTTCCCCTAATTTTAGGTTTGATAGGGCTTGTTTTTCACTATAAACGGGATAAGAAAACCTTTTGGGTTTTAATGGTGTTTTTCCTTTTCATGGGAATTGCTCTAAAAATTTACCTCAATGAACGGCCATTTGAACCAAGGGAACGTGACTACGCGTTGGTAGGTTCCTTTTACGTGTTCGCAATTTGGATCGGCTTTGGGGTTTATGCTTTATTTGACCTTATAAAAGACCATTTAAACCCAAAATTTGCAGCTCCTATAGCAATTGCCGTTTCCCTTCTGGCAGTTCCCACGGTTTTGGCCTCCCAAAATTGGGATGACCATGATAGATCTGATAAGTATACCGCCCTTGCCATGGCAAAAATGTACCTGGATTCTGTAGATGAAAATGCCATTTTGTTTACCATTGGGGATAACGACACCTTCGCTCTTTGGTACGCCCAACAAATTGAACGCTACAGGACCGATGTGCGCATTGTGAACACCAGCCTTTTCGCCACCGATTGGTATATTGACCAAATGAAGCGAAAAGCCTGGGAGAGCGATCCCATTCCGTCCCAACTGAAACACAATCAATACCGCCCGGGCGCCAACGATTTTGTAATGCACCAATCGGTTACGCAGGATACCATGTCCATTAAAAATTGGATGAACTGGATTGCGAGTGACAATCCCCGCACCAAAGGTCAACTTCAAAGTGGGCAATCTGTTAGCACTTTCCCCACTAAATCCATCCGTATCCCTGTGGAAAAAGAAAATGTTCTGAAATACGGAATTGTGAAGCCCGAGGATTCAGATCTGATCGTGGATAATATCGTTATCAAACTGGAAGGAAATGTAATTTATAAGAACAGGCTTTTAATGCTTGATATTATTGCAAATAACGATTGGAAACGCCCAATTTACTTTACCGGAGGCAGTTTTGGGAACGATGATTATTTATGGATGAAAGATTACCTACAGTTAGATGGGGTAGCATATAAATTAGTTCCAATTCAAACCCCTGTAAATCCCAGAAACCCTTATGATATGGGCCGGATAGATACAGAGAAGATGTATAACATCGCAAAAAACTGGTACTGGGGAAATATGGGAAGTCCAAATATTTACCACGATCCGGAAACCCGAAAAAACTCCATTACCTACCGAAGCAATCTGGCACGTCTGTTAGAAAACCTTTTAAATGAGGGCAAGACCGAAAAAGCAAAAGAAATTCTGGATTTGGCGATGGAAAATATGCCGGTTGATTTTTACGGATATTACACCCTTTTAGAACCTTATATCAGCGGTTATTTCGAAGTGGGTGAACCCGAAAAAGCCAAACAATTATGGGTGGATGTCGCTGCTAAATACCAGGAAAACCTTACTTATTATGGCGGTTGGGATATAGACAGGCAATTTAAATACGCCGATGAAATAATAACCGATATGGAGCGGTACAGAGCCCTGGTAGATTTATTGTTTGTTCACGGAGAACAGGAATTTGCAAGGGAAAAAGCCGAAGAATTCAATACCTATTTAAAACTTTTCCCTGGTTTTTACGATGATAATGAAGAAGTACCTGAAGAACAGCCTCTGTTACCTTCCGATACAGCCTTAAATAATGAATTTAAGAGCTCACAAAAGTTAGATTCACTTGACAGCATCGAAGAATAATGAGCTTTTTGAAGTGAAATGGCGTATTTGAAAAAAATATCGACTCTGGGAAAATTTCTTTGTCCTACCCTATTGTGGAATTTACCCAAAACCGGGAATACGCTCTATCTCACTTTTGATGATGGTCCAATTCCGGAAATTACGCCGTGGGTATTAGCGCTTTTAAAAGAATATCACGCCAAAGCAACATTTTTTTGCATTGGGGAAAACATCGTAAAACATCCTGAAGTTTTTGATCAGATCCTGGCTGAAGGTCACAATATTGGCAACCATAGTTTCAATCATTTAAACGGATGGAAAACCCCGATTTCCACTTATATTGAAAATGTGGAAAAAGCGGAAGAAATCATTTCTGAGAAGCAGGAAACAAGAAACAGGAATCAAGATAATAGAACAGAGAATATAGAGGAGAGAGAAGAGAAAAAAGAGAAAAATATCAAACTTTTCAGGCCTCCATACGGTAAGATCACACCTAAGCAAATTAAGATCCTGCAAGGGCAAGGATTTAAGATCGTAATGTGGGAAGTGATCAGCGGAGATTTTGACTTGAATATTTCGCCTGAAAATTGCTTAAACAACGTGATAAAAAATTCAAAACCGGGAAGTATTGTGGTATTTCACGACAGTATAAAAGCTTCAGCAAATCTTAAGGAAGTTTTACCAAAGGTCCTGGAATATTTCCATCAAAAAGGATTTGAATTTAAGGCGATCTAAACGTATTCTTTGATAAGCCCTATAAGGGTATTGGCATCCTGTTCCCCACTTTGCCTCCATTTCATCTCGCCTTCTTTATAGATCATCAGCGTTGGCAAGCCTTTTACACGAAGGGCTTCGGCCAATTGCGTGTTTTTATCGACATCAATTTTAATGATTTTCGCCTTATCGCCAAGGGCAGCGGCAACATCCCTAAGAACAGGATGCATTAAAGTTGAAGCCTCATTCCACTCGGTATAAAAATCTAATAACACCGGAATGTTTAAATCTATTAATTCCCCAAATTTTGACATAAGCTAAAGGCTAAATTTTAATTAGATATCAATACCAATTTTCTAAATAAATCAAATATAGTGAATTCTTTGAATTAAGCGGGTTTTATGCCTTTTCTCAATTCAATTACACTTATTTCCGGCCAGATCCCCACACGCCCCGGATAAGCCAAATACCCAAATCCGCGGTTTACATTGATATATCTTCCAAATTCCTCGTAAATTCCCGCCCAATTCTCATAACGGTATTGTATCGGACTCCACTTGAACCAGCCTGGGATCTCGATTCCAAACTGCATGCCGTGAGTATGACCACTTAAGGTGAGCTGATAATTATTTGGATCAGACTTTATTTTTTCCTGCCAGTAAGAAGGATCATGGCTCAATAATATTTTAAATTCTTCGGGAGAAAGGCCTTTCCCCGCGAGATCCAGATCTCCTAATTTCTTAAAACCGCCGGAACCCCAATTCTCCACTCCCACAAGTGCAATTCGCTCTCCGCTTTTTTGGATAAACCGGTGTTCATTCAACAGCAGATCCCAGCCCATTTTTGAATGGACATTTTTTACTGCCTGAACATTGTCCAATTTGGCTTTATCACTTTCCCATGTGACATAATCGCCATAATCGTGATTCCCCAAAATTGAAAAAACCCCGTCTTTAGCTTTAATTTTAGAAAATACGGAAATCCAGGGATCCATTTCTACAGCAAGGTTATTGACCAAATCTCCGGTAAACAAAATAGTATCGCTTTCCTGTTCATTAATAAGTCCCACGGCATATTCAATTTTTTTCTTGTTGTCAAAACTGCCACTGTGAATATCGCTTATTTGAGTTATCCGGTACCCGTCAAAAGCATCCGGCAGATCTTCAAAATAAAGGCTGTATTTTAACACCTTATAATTGTATTTCCCCTGATACATCCCGTAAAGCAAAGAAGCAAAAGGGATTGCTGCAATTCCAAGAGCTATCTGGCTCAAAAACAATCTTCTTGAGGAAAGACTGAAAGAAGATCCTGAAGGCGGAACCAGATTTTGATATCCCGCAATTAGGAAACGTGAGATATCTTCCCCAAACATAAATAAGGTCAATATAAGTTTACCTATCATAAAAGAGAGCACCAAACCCATAGAATATCCCCTTCCCCCGGTGAATTGTCTTTCCGGACTGGGTTGAGACCATTGAAATATAAAATTACCAAGGACCAGCAAAGACAAAATAAGGTAACCAAAATAGATCCAGTTACTATTGGTAAGCGTTTTTATAGCCTGAAAGGCATAAATATCAATAAGTATGTAAAAAACAATAAACAGTGTCCAGCGCATTATTATTCCCGATTTTTTGGCGAATATACTTTTATTCACAAGCCTAAATTTCATTTTTAGACTTAATTTAACGACTGTGGACGCAAATATATTCCATTAAAATTTAATTTTTTTAAACATTCAGAAATTATGCCAACCTCATTCTTAAATAGTTGATCGTTTTTTTGGATAAATTATCTTTTATAAATTCTAAAAAAATAATTTTTATAAATCGAAAAACAAAGCATTTCCTGTCCTAAAAGGCTTCAGCTATTAAACCAATCAAATTGAGGGAAAACACAGAAAGTTCCTTTAATTTTTAATTGGAATTTACAATTCAATTAAATGTTTTCAGTTTTCAAAAGGCTTTACCCTTTTTCCATATTAACTTTGTAATTTTGAGATTCTAATAAATTCATACCCATGGCCGAACAAAAACGCTTATTCCTTCTCGATGCATATGCTTTAATTTTTAGGGGGTATTACGCCTTTATCAACAATCCCATTGTCAATTCAAAAGGCATGGACACCTCGGCAATAATGGCATTTACAAATTCCCTTTTTGATGTTATCCGAAGGGAAAAACCAGATCATCTGGCCGTGTGTTTTGACAAAGACGGCAGTTTTGACCGCACCGAGATGTACAGTGAATACAAATCAAACCGTCTTGCCACCCCGGAACCTATTAAAGAAGCAATTCCATATATTCAGGATATTTTAAAAGCCATGCATATTCCGGTGGTGGTTTTACCGGGTTGCGAAGCCGATGATGTGATAGGAACTCTCGCAAAACAAGCCGAAAAAGAAGGTTACAAAGTATTTATGGTAACGCCCGACAAGGATTTTGCACAGTTGGTTTCAGAAAATATTTTTATGTACAAGCCTGCCCGAATGGGAAATGGCATCGAGATATTGGGAGTTCCCGAAGTCATGGCAAAATTTGAAGTAGAACGTCCGGAACAGGTGATCGACTTTTTGGGAATGATGGGAGATGCTTCCGATAATATTCCCGGTCTTCCGGGAGTTGGCGAAAAAACCGCGAAGAAATTCCTGAAACAATTCGGGAGCATGGAAGAACTTTTGGCCAATACTCATTTGCTCAAAGGAAAGATGCGCGAGAAAATTGAAGAAAATGCCGAATTAGGCCTGCTTTCCAAGAAACTCGCGACTATTCAAATTGATTGCAATGTGACGTTTGATGCGGCAGATTATGAACTTTCCCAACCTGATGGGGACAAAGTTCAGGAATTGTTTGAAATTCTTGAATTCAGGCGGTTAAAAGATCAATTTCTGAAATTGTTCTCAGGGGAAAATAATCAGGTCCAAAACCAAATTGCCACTTCCGAAGCGCAAAAACCACAAGATAAAACTGCGGGAGCAGGGCAATTTTCTTTATTTGGAGGTGAACCTAATGTAATTGAAGCAAGTTCAGGCAGAAAGAACCTGGCAACCACATCTCACGTGTATCAAAGTGTTGCGCAGGGAATGGCGATGGACTTATTTCTTAAAAATCTGG
>JAENXB010000385.1 GCA_016649785.1 Flavobacteriaceae bacterium | reverse complement strand
TCTTGCAGCTAGTCTGCTTTTTTAGAATGCGGCACTTTACTTATGAAAACTGAAACAGGGAAATGTAGCATTTATTTGTCTACTGATAGAAGGTTGTTTTTATGAGATTTATCGGCGGAGGCTAAAACTCAAACATTGGGTTTTCTTTAGCCATATTTGGATTCCTGTATAAGTACAAGGAAGGTCCGAAAACCTTCCTCCTATACAGTGTATCCGTAAAGAGTATTGCTAACAGGTTGCTCCCCAGCAGAGCCTGTGTCCTCTTCCTCTTTACTGAAAACAAAGGTAATCTATTGTGATTAAATGATTTGGAACACAGAGTGAAAAAATAGTGGAAAAATAATACTAAAAGAATTTGGATTACAACATAGAAGAGACTGTTTAAATAGAATTCTATTTATTTCCGTAGCGGTTTAATCTTAGTTTTAATTGAATTGAAACAATCTCTTATACGATATGAAATTTCAGATCCGTAACTTTACGGATCAACAAACAAAGCTCTTTGGTTCGAACATCACTTACCCGACAGATTATTCGATCGATAAAAAAGATACTCAAACCAGCGAGGAATGAATTAAAAACAGAATACGCCTGTTTACAAAAACACGGAGAACAGGTTATTTTGTTCTTATTTGGTTGAATTAAAAAGAGTTTGAAATTTCAAGATTGATGATTTAAATTTAGCTTTATGAAAAAAAAAATACTTATCCTACTGATTGCCGGCATGCTGGGCATTGCTGCAACAGCTCAAACCCCGGAAAAGAATAACATTTTTACCGTAAAGAGAACACCCGAACCTTTTCTGTTTTCGGTGACCACTTTAACCCCGCAAGATCTGACATGGAGCCTGAATTATTCAGGTAGTTATGGTGAACGGGTAACCGGTCCTTTTGGATACGACGGGGTCGGACAACAATTGGCAGTAAAAGGATACCTGGGAAGCCGATTTACTTTATACGCGAATGCTTCTTTTGGTTTTCCAGGTGAAAACAATACTGCCAGTGCGCAGCAAGCCGAAATCATACATGATTTTATTGGAGGGAAAAAACCACTGGGTATACGTTTTGGTGCCGGATTAGGAGTACGCAGGGATTACAGCGATGTAAAATCGCTTTTAAGCCGGCTTACCCTGTCGTTTGAGGCTCCCCGCTGGAAGGCTGGTGGCAATTTACTCTTTGAAAAAGCTTTAGCCGCAAACCGTGATCAAATTGATGTCATCACCAGCATGGGTTTCCATTACCGTTTTTTCGGCGAATTGTATGGCGGAATTGAAGCTGTAGGTGAAGATCTGGAAGGTTTCTGGGATAAAGAAGAAGCCGAAGGCGGTGCAAAATTACTGGTAGGACCTTCTATCAATATGGCACCCAAACATTCAAGGCTTTCATTTTCCGTTTC
>JAENXB010000424.1 GCA_016649785.1 Flavobacteriaceae bacterium | reverse complement strand
TTTTTTACTAAATGCTTATTTAAAATTTAATATTTCTTGTTTGGACGTGGGTTCGGTTCCTGATTTGGAAATATCATCTTTTTTTTACAATTAATATTTCGTCGTCAGAGAATTCCATCCAGGCGATGTCGTAGATATAATAAAAGGTTTTACCCTTGCTGTTGATGTGGGAATGAGTGTGATATTTGAACCTGAATTTTTTTTGTTCCAGGATGTTCCGGTATACTTTTACCTGGATCTTATTTTTGCCCAATAACTCGAGCAGGATGCTGTAATTTCGTTTCAGGTATTCATTTATTTGGATGGCCGCTTGTTTAGCGGCATACCGAAGGTGTTTGTGGTAGTAGTTTTTACAATCTGCCGAACAGAATATTTTATCGCTTCTTCCCCTGATTATTTTCTTACATATTTTACATTTTTTTTCCATAGGACTGCTGTAATACACTCAAATATAATGCATTCGTTCTTAACGGTTAAATCCATTTACTGTCGTTTGTCAACAATTTAAAGCCCTATTATTTATTAATTTTATGGATGTCCCGCTATAAACTTAAATTCAATTAAAATGAATGGAAATCACGTTGTCACCATGTTTGCGCCCAGGCATAACGCGGGCAGGATCAAATTCCAGATTCCTTATAAGATGGAAAAGGAGCGAAATGCCTTTAAGCAATTGGACGGTTCGTTTTATCACTATGCCCAACGCCTGTGGAGCATTCCAAACACAGAAATTCACAAACAGAAAGTGTGCGCGCTTTTTGGGAAATCACTGCAAACTGTCAATCCCGAAACCAGGCCGGAAATACCGCAGTTCAACCTTTCTGAAGGAAGCAGGCTCGAATTGGAGAAGCACTTTCAGAAAATGAAACTCAAGGGGTTCAGCGATTCAACCATTCGCTCTTATCAGGGTAACCTAATGCAATTTTTCGGTTATTTTGAAGGATCGGAATTGGGAGCGCTCACCAAAGAGCAAATAGAAGGATTTGTCTATCAATTGATCACCAAATTCAAAATTAGCGATCAAAAACAGAAC
>JAENXB010000386.1 GCA_016649785.1 Flavobacteriaceae bacterium | reverse complement strand
GTTATCACCCACATTATCGGCGATAGTTGCCGGGTTACGAGGATCGTCTTCCGGGATCCCGGCTTCAACTTTTCCTACCAAATCGG
This sequence comes from Flavobacteriaceae bacterium, assembly GCA_016649785.1. GTDB lineage: Bacteria > Bacteroidota > Bacteroidia > Flavobacteriales > Flavobacteriaceae > Gillisia. The sequence continues at coordinate 1,289 of JAENXB010000386.1, read as the reverse complement.
CACCAACATCGGCGGCTTTGGTATAAATACCTCCACCCACACGGGCAAAAAGCGCTATAGATTCAGCTCCAAGGGAAAAACCCGCCAGGGTTTCCAGAACTATGGTCATCTGTTCAGTATTGGTCCATACTCCTCCCATAAAATAATGGAAAAAGGATATAAAAAAAGCGGTAAGCCCAAGCACCGCCAAACCTGCAACTCCAAGTCCCATCACTGTTCCTCCCGAAAAGGAAACTTTTAAAGCCTGAGGCAAACTGGTACGGGCCGCCTGGGTAGTACGTACATTTGTTTTTGTGGCGATTTTCATCCCCATATTTCCAGCGAGGGCAGAAAAAACCGCACCAAAAATAAAAGCCACCACGATAAGCCAGTGTGTGGTGGGAACTATAAAGGAAACTGCCGCCAATGCAACACTGGCGATAATCACGAAATATGTCAATAATTTGTATTCGGCATTAAGGAAGGCGAGTGCTCCTTCATAGATGTGTGTGGCAATATCATGCATCTTTCCGTCTCCGGCATCCTGCTTTAAAACCCAGGATCTTTTGACCCACATAAACCCGAGCCCAACCAATGCCAGAATAGCCGGCATGTAAATCATCATTGATTCCATAGTAAATTGTTAATGTTTAGTTAATGGAGTAAATGTAGTAAATCAATGATAATTAAAAAAGCAATAATCTTTTAAGATTATTGCTTTTAATTTTTTAAAAATAAGGATGAAAATTTCAGGTTAAATCCCAAACCTGTTTTTGTCTCCCTCGTAATTTTCAAATCGATCTATACACTGTTGTATGATTATTTTTGCTTCAGCTAAATCACCCCAACCGCCAACATCTACTTTCTTTTTTTCAAGGTCTTTATATACTTTGAAGAAATGTTCGATCTCTTTTAACAAGTGTCCGTTCAATTCATAAAGATCATTAATTTTGTTCCAAACGGGATCCGACACCGGGACGCAAATAATTTTTTCGTCAGGTCCTTTTTCATCTGCCATATGGAATACCCCAATAGGCTTTACTTCCATGACGATCCCGGGAAAAGTAGGTTCAGTAACCAACACAAGCACATCCAGCGGATCGCTATCCAAAGCCAAAGTATTTGGTATAAAACCGTAATCTGCAGGATACATCATGGAAGAAAAGATCATCCGGTCATACCGGACTTTCTTCGATTTAAAATCATATTCATACTTGTTTCTACTCCCTTTGGGGATCTCTATCAATACATCAAAAGTCTCAGACATTTTTCTTTATTTTTTATTCAATTTCAAGGCAGCGAATATAATG
>JAENXB010000404.1 GCA_016649785.1 Flavobacteriaceae bacterium | reverse complement strand
GATTTATATTGAAGTGTTGAAAGATGTTCAGGCTTCATTAGTGCCAATTTCAAATGAAGAAGCTTCGGACATGATCCGGAATCTAAAATCATATAAAATTATTCAGGGAATTCGAAATCAGAAGGGAGTAAATGAAACAGTATTTGCTGAAATTATCTCTAAGGTTTCGAATTTATTAACTGCAGCTCCTGAGATCGTGGAGTTGGATTTAAATCCGCTTTTAGGGACTTCAGAAGAAATATTAGCGGTAGATTCCAGGATTTGCATAGAAAAGGCATAAGGTCTCTCATTTCAGTTTTCCATTTGTTTAAGCGGTTTGGGATTGGTTTTGATCCAAAAAGAAAAATAAAAAATAATTAACAGGGTTGTAACCCCTGTGATTATGAAGGTTGCACCGGCGCCAAACTGATACCAGATAAATCCTGCCAATGAGCTTGCCAACATAGAGCAAATGCTTTGAAAACCCGAATAAGTCCCAATTCCTGTCGCGGTATCTTTTTTGAGGCTTATGTTGCTGATCCAGGCTTTTGAAATTCCTTCGGTAGCTGACGCATAGACGCCATAAAGAAAAAACAATCCGGCAATCGCAAAAATATTGGAGCTAACGCTCATTCCAAAATACACAATGGCAAATATTGAAAGCCCAAAAACATACATTTTCTTTAAACCAATTTTGTCGGCAATAATCCCAAGAGGAAATGAACTCAGGGCATAAACAAGGTTGTAGAAAATATAAACTCCAATTACCATCGTGTCACTTAGCCCAGCCTGTTTGGCTTTTAACAACAGGAAAACATCTGAGCTGTTGAACAAGGCAAAGGCTAAAAGCCCTGTTACTACTTTTCGGTATTGTGGCGGACTTACTTTCCAGTAATTTAAGAAGGAAAAAAATGGGGTCGTGATCTTTTGAGCCCCGATTTTTTTGCCTTTGTCTTTTAGATAAAAGGTGGTCAATACGGCAATAAGCCCGGGAATAAAAGCAATATAGAAAAGGGTTTTATAGTTTTCGGGATTGAAATATAAATAGAGCAGGGCGAACAAAGGGCCCAGGACCGCGCCAAAAGTGTCCAGGGAGCGATGAAACCCGAAAACTTTTCCTTTGGTTTCCGGGGTGGCTTGGTCTGATAGAATTGCATCCCTTGCACCGGTCCTGATTCCTTTTCCCAGGCGATCTATGGTC
>JAENXB010000317.1 GCA_016649785.1 Flavobacteriaceae bacterium | reverse complement strand
GGATTCTTATGAATTCCAAATTTTTGGGGAAGAATATTTAAGATTTCAGCATTTTATGGTGCCCAATGCTTTTGTTTTTATAAAAGCCTTTGTAAAAGAGGGTTGGACCAATAAGGAAACCGGAAGTAAAAGTGAACCCCGGCTACAATTCAACAACTTTCAGTTATTGCATGATGTGATGGATATGTATGCCAGGAAACTCACCCTCCAGCTTGATATAAATGAATTGGATGAAGAAAAAATAGATTCCTTGAAAGATATTCTCAGGGCACACCGTGGTGACCACATTTTACATTTTATAGTATATGAGATGAAGGATATGGTGAAGTTAAATATGACCAGCAGAAAACAAAAGGTTAAAATTTCCCAGGAATTACTGGATGCCCTGGAAGGTGCCCGGGTGCTTTACAAACTGAATTAAAAATCAATTTCTTCTTTAGGAAAGTCTTGTATTTGAACAGGAATTCGGGTAGGGATTGCAGCAAGCTACCATGTAGCGCGGAAAGCCCGGCCGGAGCGTAGCGAAGGACCCGCCAAAAAAAAGTCGGGGAAATGCCTTAAATAGTCCTGCCTGATAAGCTAATAGCAAAATCTAATGCTTTTGCTGTAAGGATTAGCAGAATAATTGACTATTTTTACATATTAATTGATAAGTAAAAAACAAATATTATGGCTTTAGAGATAACAGATGCTAATTTTGAAGAGACCGTATTAAAAAGCGATAAACCTGTAATGGTTGATTTCTGGGCGGCTTGGTGTGGACCTTGTAGAATGGTTGGACCAATTATAGAAGATATCGGTAAAGATTATGAAGGAAAAGCGGTTGTTGGAAAGTTGGATGTTGATGCCAACCAGGAATTTGCTGCAAAATACGGAGTTCGGAATATTCCTACCGTTTTGATTTTTCAAAATGGAGAAGTAGTAGGACGCCAGGTAGGAGTTGCTCCTAAAAACACCTATGCTGAAGCATTGGATGCCCTATTGTAAAAAGATAAAATAAATATAAGTTTAGAAGGTCCGGCAAAATTGTCGGACCTTTTTTGCTTTAGAATATTTATCTTAGTTAAAAATAAAAACACTCTTCTTATTTTGGGGGAGGTCAAGAAAAGGGGGCTTTAAATGGATTTACAGCAGGAAGTACATAAACAGGGTGGGTTCACCAATCTGGAGCTCCTGGCCAAACAAGTGGTGGAAGGGTTTATTTCCGGAATGCACAAAAGTCCGTTCCACGGATTTTCGGCTGAATTTGCAGAACATAAAATCTACAATAACGGGGAAAGCATCAAGCACATCGATTGGAAATTATATGCCAAAACCGATAAATTATACACCAAGCGGTACGAGGAAGAAACCAATTTGCGTTGCCATTTGATTATAGATAATTCGGCTTCCATGCATTATCCCGCGATGAAACAGTTTAAGAGAGATTCCCTTAACAAAATAGGGTTTTCGGTATTGGCAGCGGCTTCTTTGATGCAGATTTTAAAAAAACAGCGCGATGCGATAGGCTTAAGTGTTTATAGCGATATCTACGAGTATTATGCGCCCGAGAAGGGCAGTGAGCGCCACCACCGGATGCTTTTAAACGAATTGGACCGTGTGGCCTCAAATTCCGTTAAAAACAGGAAAACCGATAGTTATACTTATTTACATCAGATCGCCGAAAAATTAAAACGAAGGTCCCTGATCTTCATTTTTACCGATATGTTCCAGGAAGACAAAGACGAAAAAGAGTTATTTGAAGCCCTGAAGCATTTAAAATATAATAAGCACGAGGTTGTTCTTTTTCACGTAATTGATAAGGAGAAAGAGCTGAATTTTGATTTTGACAATGCCCCAAAACGTTTTACAGATGTAGAATCCGGTTCACATATAGATCTTTATGCCGATAATTTTAAGGATTCCTACCAAAAAGTGGTTGAAAATTACTTTGGAGAACTCAAATTACAGTGCTCGAAATATCGAATTAAGTACGTTCAGGCGGACATTGGAGAGAATTTTGAAAAGATTTTGACTACCTACTTGGTTGAAAGACAAAATTTTGCCTGACCTCAAAAAACAAGGAGAAATAAATTTCAAAAAAAGGTTTGTGTAATGTAAAAACTACTGTATATTTGCCATCGCAATAGAGCAACGGTCTGGTAGTTCAGTTGGTTAGAATATCTGCCTGTCACGCAGAGGGTCGCGAGTTCGAGTCTCGTCCAGACCGCTTTTTAGAAATCAAAATTGTGTTAAAACCCCGTAAATCAATGATTTACGGGGTTTTTCAGGATCAAGTCAAAAAGTTGTGGGATTTTAGTGTTACGCAAAAATTGTTGTTAGTCTAAATAGAAAGAAATCTACGTTCCTAACTCCTCTAAACTGTGCCCTAAATGCTTTTATTTTTGCGTTGAATGACTCTGCTGAAGCG
>JAENXB010000125.1 GCA_016649785.1 Flavobacteriaceae bacterium | reverse complement strand
CTTTCTTTAACCGCAAAGTTATACCGTTAAAAGGAAAAGAAACAAAATTGCAATTCTTAATTCGGATCCATAAAGTAATCCACAAAATATAACCTTTCCTTTCCAAATAAATATAAAAGGAAAAAAACGAGAGAAATCGGAAGTTAAAATTTTGAAGAAACCGCGAATTAGCTAAAACCATTTCAAATTTGTCCAATAGCTATGTGGGGAATTTATTTTTGCCCTTAAATACACAAAAATAAGTAGTGTTTTAAAATTTTAAAACGCTAAAAAACAGGGTTGTGGATAAAGAAAAGAGCTTGTTATGAAGAAAGGAGTTTTATTTTTTGAAGGATTCTGCAACTTTTTCCAATTCCATGTACCAGTCTTCTCCAAATTTGCGGATAAGCGCATCTTTGACGAATTTATAAATGGGAACCTGAAGTTCCCTACCCAAAGAGCAGGCGTCATCGCAAATATGCCAATGGTGATAGTTTACGGCAGAAAATTCAGAATAATCCTGAACCCTTACCGGGTATAATTCACAGGAAACGGGTTTCTTCCAGGAGATCACGCCTGCAGCATTGGCCTGTTCTATCCCGCAAAGTGCGATCCCTTTTTTGTCAAAAGTAACATAGGCGCAATTCCCATCATTTACAAGTGGGGTTTCCAAATCCCCGTCTTCGCCGGTAATAGATGTGCCCTGACGTTCAATAGCTTCAATTCCTTCCGGACTTAAATAAGGTTTGACCCTGGGATAGATCTCTTTCAGGATTTCAGTTTCCGCAAAATCCAGGGGAGCTCCCGCATCGCCATCTACGCAGCATGCGCCCTTACAAGCGGAAATGTTGCACACAAAATCCTTTTGGATAATATCTTCAGAAACTATTGTTTTGCCTATTTGAAACATGGCGCAAAGGTATTTAATTAACTTAATTTTAAACTACTTTTATCCTCTTATTAAGACAGGAAATTTAACCAAAACTTAGGGGTCAAAACATCAGGGTTTCCGGTTTAAAAATTTTACTTTTGCCGTTATTTTAATGCGTATTGATATGTTAAATCTTGATTTTAGGGAAATTGCCACCGCAAGTATGATATTATTTGCAGTAATTGATATTATTGGAAGTATTCCCATAGTTATTGATCTGAAGGCAAAAGTGGGCCGGATACAAAGTGAAAAAGCATCCATTGTTGCCGGTTTATTGATGATCGTGTTTTTATTTTTGGGAAAGGAAATTTTAAACCTAATTGGGATAGATGTCAATTCCTTTGCGGTCGCGGGTTCATTGATCCTGTTTTTTCTCGCCCTGGAGATGATCCTGGGAATAACCCTTTATAAAGATGAGGAACCGGCAACAGCGGCGGTGGTGCCATTAGCATTTCCGTTAATAGCGGGAGCAGGGACCATGACCACATTGTTGTCCTTAAGGGCAGAATATGAGGCCATTAATATTATCGTGGCTATTGTTATCAACATTGTATTTGTTTATATAGTTTTGAAATCTTCGGGGAAAATCGAGCGATTTCTTGGGAAACAGGGAATAAATGTGATACGAAAAATATTCGGTGTTATTTTATTGGCAATCGCGGTAAAATTGTTCGCATCTAATATTCAGAGCTTATTTAAATGATAATGAACACTTCCGATAATACTTATTGCCGGAGTTCGTTATAAAAAGAATATACTGATTTGTTGAGTTAACAAATCAGTATTTAAATTTAAAAGTTCTCTTTTGGGAGTTTGTGGAAAGTAAAATGATTCTTTTAGTGCAATTTTGAGACCTGGAGCCTCAGTGGCAAAAATTCACGAACTATATATAGTGTCTTGATTGCCACAAAGACACCAAAAGCACAAAGGATCACAAAGTTTTTTTACATTTTTGAATCTCCTTTAAACTGTTTGTATGAAAAAGTTAAAAAATATATTGTCTTGTTTCATCAGAAAATCCGGGACTTCTTAACTTTAGGCATTTAAGGCACTCAAAACTTTATGAACTGATTAGTTATTGATTGAGTTATAAAACATTAATTATGAAAATATTTATCTATATTTTAATGGCATTTGCCATTGTGGTGGTTGCTTATAATCTTACGGTCCTCAATTTTGACTCGTTGCTTGTTGGCGATAGTTCTGTTGCGTTGATAGGGATCCTCGCGGCAGGTTGCGTAATTGTTTTACTGGGCATTCTTCTTACCTCAAAGGCAATTGAGCGAAAAGCTAAATCGTGATTGATTTTGATGTGCTAATAGTGGGCGGAGGCGCTGCTGGTATGTCCTGCGCCTTGATTTTAGGTTCTTCGCTAAAGAAGTCCTATGCCGAAAACAGGAAAGTAGGAATAATCCTTCATCAAAAAACTTCCGATCTTCAAAATGCGCTCTTCAATAATGTTTTGGGTTTGCCTGCGGGAACCAAAGGAGAGGTTCTGTTAAAAGATGGCCCCAAACAATTGAAGAAACTCTATCCCAAAGTGGTTCAGGTCCCAAAAGAGAAGGTATTGAGTGTAATTCCGGAACTCTCGGGCTTCACTGTAAAGACTAACAATTACAGCTATCTTGCAAAGATAGTTGTAATTGCTACAGGATATTCCAAAATGCTGAAAATTAAAGGACTGGAAACATATATAATTCCGCATAAAAAATCCCCGGCCAGTAAAAACAGGATCCAACTTAAAAATGAAGATCATCTGGTAGCGCCAAATTTATATGTTGCGGGAACCCTGGCAGGTCACAGGAGCCAGTTTGCAATAGCCTGCGGCAGCGGAGCAGCGGTTGCTACCGATATTTTAACCGAATGGAATAAAGGAAGGCATACTAAAGTACACGATAAATTAAAATAGGGTGAAGTAAGTAATTACGGTAACCGGCAGTGCGGCTATCATAAGAATGATAAATACCCGGTGGATTTTTCTGAAAACCAGGGTTCTTCTTAACAATTTTTTAAATTTGGGATCTGCTGAAGAATCTATTTGTTCCTGGATGGCTTCCAGGGGAACATTGGATGATTCTACAAAGATCTCTTTCTGTAAAAACAACAACGCGCTGTTGTCTAAAAGTCTGAAGATCACCGCAATTATATAGAAAAAGAGCGGGGATAACAGCAAAAAAATAGAAGTATAATCATTGTAGGCATCCATACTGACGAATATACTAGTTTGCATTAGATAATTCGATCACTTTCTCAACAATTCGGTCATCGGCATTAATTATTCGTTGAAATTCATCTGACCCGAATAATTGTTCGGCCATACTTGCCTTCAAATAGCTTCTCAACAAAGGTTCATAAATGTCAATTTTAAACTTCAAATTCTCGCTAATTGCAAATTGGAAGAAATCTGAGATCATCTTTTTGGTGACGATTTCCTCATTTTGGAATTCATCTCTGGACAGGGAATTATAATAACCACGGTCTTTTTCCAGCACTTCAAAGACAAATCGGTTTAAAAATCCGCTGCGCAGGATATAGGTCAGGTTTTCCTTTTCAAAATTAATATCCTTGGGGACAAAAATATCGGGAATAATTCCCCCGCCACCATAGACGATTTTTCCACCCGGAGTTACATATTTTAAGCTATCGGTAACGTGGATGCTATCTGCGTGTGCCAGTTCCCCGTTTTTAAAGCGTCTTGCATAATCGTTAAAATAAGATTCATTGCCCAGTTTGTAGGATTTCTGAATGGAACGTCCCGTTGGGGTGTAGTACCTTGCAATGGTAAGCCTCACGGCACTTCCGTCTCCCAATTCCATCTCGCGCTGAACAAGTCCTTTTCCATAGGAGCGCCTTCCAATAATGGTTCCCCTGTCGTTGTCCTGTAAAGCCCCCGCCACGATCTCACTTGCCGAAGCGGAATTTTCATTGATCAGAATAAAGATCTCATTGTTTTCAAAAGTACCTTTGCGGTTGGAATAGGTTTCTTCAATAGTTCCCTGCCTGTTTTTTGTGAACAAGATCAGCTTACCGTCTTTTAAAAACTCATCTACTATATTGATGGCTTCAGAAAGATATCCCCCGGGATTGTTTCTCAAATCCAGTGCGATTTTTGTCGCTCCTCTTGATTTTAGTTTAGCCAGGCTTTCCCTGAATTCTTTATAAGTAGTTTCAGAAAAACGGTTTACCTTGATATATCCCAGTTCTTCGGTAAGCATATAAGTCGCATCTACACTTTTAAGCGGTACCCGTGCTCTTTTTACGTTGAATTTGAGCAGATCCTTCAGACCTTTCCTGAAAACGGTGAGCGTTACCATGGAATCTTCTATCCCTTTAAGTTGGGTTATAATAGAATCGTTGGTCATTTTTTTGCCAAAAAGCTGTTTATTGTTCGCATAGAGAATTCGGTCACCTGCCTTGATCCCGATTTTTTTACTGGGGCCTCCTTCCAGGGGCTGGATCACAACAATAGTATCATTCACATTGTAAAAACTAACCCCAATGCCCACAAAATCCCCTTTCATATTTTCGGTTACGCTGGCATATTCCTGTTTTGGTATATAAACCGAATGCGGATCCAGATTTTCCAGGATCCTGTTTACAGTAACATCCACGATGCTGTCGGTATTTACCTTATCCACATATTCATAGTCTATATAATCTATGAGCCTGTTGAGTTTTTCCTTTTTAGGATTGGAAGAAAACAGGTTTTGAGTAGGGGTAAAGTTGAGTTTTGCGCCTAACAGGACCCCTGCGGCACAAGCCAATCCCAATAGGAGAGGAAGATATATTTTTGACCTTTTTTTCAATTGTCCAATTCAGTTATCTGACAGAGTTCTACCCCGGCTTTTTTTAAAAATTTAAGTCCCACGTTATCCTTATAATCTATATAGTACACAAGCCTTGTAATCCCGGCCTGATGTATGAGTTTGCTGCATTCCTTACAGGGCGATAAGGTAATATACAGGGTTGCTCCCCTGCAGGATTGTGTGGAAGCGGCTACCTTTAAAATTGCATTTGCCTCGGCGTGAAGCACATACCATTTGGTAACGCCTTCTTCATCTTCGCAACAATTTTCAAAACCGGTGGGGGTTCCGTTATATCCGTCGGAAATTATCATTCTATCTTTCACAATAAGTGCGCCAACCTGTTTGCGTTTGCAGTGAGAAAGTTTGCTCCATTCCCGGGCAATTCTAAGGTAAGCCTTATCGTATTTAAGTTGCTTCTTTTTATGCATAATTTTAAAACTGATGCTGCATTCCTTCTGAAGCTTTATTCATATTAAAAAAATTTAGGCTCTCTAAAGTATTGCAAGGTGTAGATTAAAACAATTTGTAGGCGTTAAACTTTTACAAAATCACATGGATATTATCCATTAAAATTGGCAAAATCACCCCTATTACTATCGAGGAAATTACCAGGATCCAGTCCCTTCTTGTAAAATTGAGAATATTCTGGAAAATAAATGCCAGTATAAGTACAGATATCGCGACAATTATAAGGGCTGCTTCAATGCCTAAGGCGAATTCCATCAGTGGGAGAAACTTGTTTTCGGTATTTGATGCGATCATTTTGAAATAGGTGGAAAATCCCAATCCGTGGATTATTCCGAAGAAGGCAGTGGCAAAATATAAAAGACCCGCACTCCTTTGTTTTATCTTTATTTTGGCGGTGATTATATTATAGAGCGCCGTGATAAGAATAGTAATGGGGATCAACAATTCCACATATTTGCTGCTGAGGCTCACAAGTTCGTAAACCGATAAAAACAAGGCCAGGGTATGCCCGATGGTAAAGATGGTGACCAGCCATAAAACGCGTTTCCAGCCGGCAAAAGAATATGCGGCTACCAAAACGATTAAAAATAAAATATGATCGTAAGCCTGCCAGTCCAATACGTGTTCCAGGCCTAATCTAACGTATAACCAAAATTGAGACATAAATTCAGAAATGTTAAGGCCCGAAAGTACGATTTAGTAATGAGTATTGAGAATTTAGTAGTGAGATATTAGATAATAGAAAAATAGAGAAGAGAAAATAGAAGAGAGAATATAGAGAAGGCTTTTCTCAAGTCTCAGATCTCACATCTATCACAGTCTTTTCTCTCTCATCTATATTCTTTTGTCTCAAATCTCAAGTCTCACATCTCACATCTATCACAAAATATAATCCGTGCTCACAAAGTTTGAATCTTTGGTTTCCAGCAATTGCTTGAGGATCTCATTGTTGATGGCGTTGTCCTTGGAGGCTAAAAAAGTCCTGATGGAGAACGATCGCAACGCGTCATGAACACTCAGCGTTCCCACGGCAGAATCTTTGCGACCTGTAAAAGGGAATACGTCCGGGCCACGCTGACAGGCGGAGTTCAGGTTTACACGACATACAAGGTTGACCAAAGTGTCAATCAGCGGAGCGAGTTCCTTCACGTCTTTGCCAAACAGGCTTATTTGTTGTCCGTAATTGGAATTTGCAATTTCATCCAGCAATTCCTGAATATCGGAAAATGTTTTTATGGGAATTACGGGCCCAAACTGCTCCTCTTTATAAACCCTCATTTCCGGGGTTACGGGATACAATACCGCGGGAAAAATATAATTATCAGAAGTTTCCCCTCCTTTTTTATTTAAAATTGAAGCACCTTTCTCCAGGGCATCGTCAATAAGTTCCTGGATATACGCCGGTTTTCCGGGTTCCGGCAGGGGAGTTAGCATAACGCCCGGTTCCCATGGATTTCCGAATTTTAAAGCATCCACCCGGGCGGCAAATCTCTTGTTAAACTCTTCCCTGATATCCTCATGGACATAAATAATTTTGAGGGCAGTACAGCGCTGACCGTTAAAAGATAAAGTACCCGAGATACATTCGTCAATAGTGAGGTCTAGATCGGCATCTGGCAGGATAATCGCCGGGTTTTTAGCTTCCAGACCCAATACCAACCGCAACCTGTTTTTATATGGATGCTGATCCTGCAATGCTATTGCTGAGGTGCTGTTCCCAATTAACGCCAAAACGTCAATCCTTCCCGATTTCATGATAGGCGCGGCTACTTCCCGGCCCCGGCCGTAAAGAATGTTGACCACTCCTTTTGGAAAACTGTCCCTGAAGGCTTCCAGTAAGGGAGAAATAAGCAAAACCCCGTGTTTTGCCGGTTTAAAAATAAGGGTGTTCCCCATAATCAAAGCCGGAATCAACAAAGCGAAGGTCTCATTTAAAGGATAATTATAAGGTCCCAGGCAAAGCACTACGCCCAAAGGCCCTCTGCGAATATGAGCATGCACATTATCGCGTTTTAAAAATTTGGCGCTATTCCTGTCCAGTTGTTTGTAATCTTCAATAGTATCGTTGATATACTCCACCGTACGGTCAAATTCCTTTTGGGAATCGGGGAGGGTTTTTCCTATTTCCCACATCAATAAATTTACAACTTCCTCCCGTTTGGTTTTCATTTGGGTTACAAATTGCTCCATGCAGGCAATTCTTTGGGAAACTTTCATGGTTGGCCATTCTCCCTGACCTTTTCCATAAGCGTCACAGGCGGCTTGCATGGCTTCCAGAGCAGTGGCTTCATCCATATGCGGCACGCTTCCCAATAAGGTTGGCTTATATGCCTGGGTAGATGAGATTGTTGAATAGACATTATCTGTTTTGCCTTTCCAGGGGACTAATTCCCCATTGATCAGGTATGTCTTCTGGTGCAGCAGTTCTTTAATTTGAAATTTACCGGTATTTTTCATGTCTAATTTTTTTGTCAATATTTCTATTCTGTAACCTTTATAACAATTATTTTGTAGATTGATCTCCAAAAGTAAAAAATTAGGAATTATAGGCAAATTTTTAGCTATTTAAATTCAATTTTGGGTTTATTGTAATTTATAGGTCATAACTTTGATTTAGTGAAGAGTGAAGAGTGGAGAGTGAAGAGTGAAGAGAGGTTTCCGAAGGCTAATTCGGGATTCGTTAATTTGGAATTTGGAATATGTTTTTTGGGATTTGAGTTTATCGGAGGGTGAGATCAAGGAAATTTTTTGTAAATATCTTTTCTGTGATGAATCGCAAGGTATCCAGGTCTATTTCTATGCCTATTCTATAAGAGCCGGATTTTATCCTGTAATAATCTCTATAGCCTTTGAGTTTCTTTAAATTGGGAATGGTTTGTATGTTTTTAGCGCTTTCACAAAATCTTATATGATTTCTAAATTATTGAGCACAGTGCTGTCCTTTATTTTTCCAAGACTTTTGCTAAAACTTTTGTCAAACACAACTATCACGTAGCCTTCAGTTTCTTAAAAATGGTGGCACGGGAAACGGTTTTTCCTGTTTTTTCGGCTTGCATGAAGTTTCCAAGCAAAAAATCTTCCTGTTCTTCTTTATTCAAAATCTTGCCGCTTTCACCAAGTTTTTCAACAAGCTCCAGGATAAATTTCGCATTTCCACTTTTCTTCGTATTT
>JAENXB010000050.1 GCA_016649785.1 Flavobacteriaceae bacterium | reverse complement strand
TCGGGCATCGGCCATGGTGGTGTCTTTGTCTATTCCGTATTTCAGGTTGAAAATTCTCAGCGCCCTTTTGGTTTTTTCCTTGCCTAAAAATCGCTGTAAAACTTTTTCAATATCTGAAATATAGGCAGTTCCTTTCCAAACAAATGCGTTTTCATGATTGGTAATATATCTGTCAATATCCACATACATCTCGGCATAGTTTCGTTCTCTATAGTTTCCTTTGGAAATAATGGATACCGACACGTAGGTGAAAAAGTTAAAAAATATACTCCAGAAAAAGGAATGGGTAACCGGTTCCAGATAATCTAATCCAAACAATTGAAAAGGTTTTAGAAGTTCAATTCCGAAAAGACCTTCTGAAATAAAGCTGCTTTCAAGATTTGCAATTCCTATGGTGAAAGGCAATAGCAAAGTGTAAAAACAGATCAAAAAACCAATAACGATCCCGGAGATCGCGCCTTTTGCAGAACCCCTTTTCCAAAGAATGGCTCCAAAAAATGAAGGGGCCAATTGGGCTATAACTACAAATGAAAGCAATCCTATAGAAACCAGGGAGTAGTCTAAGGCAAAATATCTATAGATGAAATAGGCTATTATAATGAGTGAGAAAATACCAATTTTCCGAAGGTTTAAAATAAGCGAACTATTTTTTATTTGCTCTTCACTTTGCATTTTTCCAATCAATCCATAAGGAATTAAAAGGTTGTTGCTAAGCATAGTTGAAAGGGCTATGGTAGAAACAACTATCATAGAAATGGCTGCCGAAAAACCCCCTAAAAAAACCAATAAAGTGAGGATTTGATTGTTGAATAATTGAGCGATGAGCAAGGAATACATATCTGAATTTACATTTATGCCGTCAAATAAAATATTACCACCCCAGGCAATTGGATATACAAAAAGATTAAACAACAGTAAATACAACGGAAACAGCCAAATTGCCGTTTTGATATGTTTTTCCCTATTGTTTTCAATGATGCTTACATGAAATTGTCTTGGCAGCAAAAAAATGGCAAACATAGAAAGCATGCAAAGAAAAAACCAGTTGATGGCCTGCGGGAAATCCCCTATGGTATTTCGTTTGGCAAAATTTTCCAAAACAGATGCCTGATCATAGATATCCTGAAAACCGTCAAAAACAAAATAGGTGACATATACCCCAATAATTAAAAAGAAAAAGAGTTTCAGCAAGGATTCCATTGCTATGGCCGTTACAATTCCTTTCCTCTTTTCAGAGGCGTCAAAATACCTTGTCCCGTAATAAGAAGCAAAAAGTGCTAACGCAATGGCCACATAGGTTGTGGTATCATTTAAAATATTTGAGCTGGAAGAGGTTCGTGTCACAATATGAAAAGTTTCCGAGATCGCTTTGAGTTGCAAGGCGATGTATGGCAAAATTCCCACGACGCAAACCATAGTCACCAAAGCTCCTAAAAACCGGTCATTACCATACCTCAGGGAAATAAAATCTGCAATTCCGGAAATCTTATTCACTCTGGAAATTCGAATTATTTTTCGCAAAACCACGATCCAGGCAGGGATAATTATTATTGGTCCCAGATAAATAGTCAAATAGCTTAATCCAGATTCCGCAGCTACTCCAATGCTGCCATAATAAGTCCAGGCAGAACAATAAACTGCAAGTGAAAGTGTGTAGACATACGCATTATTGGTCCATTTGCTGTTCTTCTTTTTCTCTGCCCAACTGGCAATGACAAAAAGAAAAGCCAAATAAATCACCAGTATTGCTAACAGCCCTACACTACTCATTGTATCTCTTTGTAATATAAAATGTTAATATAATTGAAGAGGCCCAAACAAGAAATATGAAAACGTACACTTTTGGAATACCAAATAAATTCACACTGCTGTCAAATAATAACAGGATAGGTAAGTTAAAAGCAATAAACAACCCGAAGGTTATAAGAATGAGTTTTTGTTCGTGGCGCTTTTTCATTTTCTGGGTCAGGTTGATATTAAGTAGGAAACAACCAATCTAATGCTTTACAAACATTAATTTTTATTAATTCAGATCTGAATTCAATGTATAAAAAAAAGTTTTAATTCTATATTAAAACAATTCCCTGCCCTTAAATGAAGAGCAGAGAATTAAAATAATTAAAAGATTAAATTAATGAGAGACTGCTTCTCCTGCTGCAGATGGAATTCGGATATGCTCAACAATGTCCTGAACCTCCTGTGGTGGTTCTTTTGTAAAGATATTTACTGTTAAAGCCACAACAAAGTTGGCGATCATGGCCACTGTTCCAAAACCTTCAGGAGAAATTCCAAACCACCAGCTGGATTTTAAACCTTCAACGGCTTCTTTTCCTCCATCAAAAATTCCGAATTTGAACTTGAGTATATAAAACAGCATAAATAACATTCCAACGATCATTCCTGAAACGGCTCCTTCTTTATTCATCTTCTTATAAAAGATCCCCAAAATAATGGCGGGGAAAAACGAGGCGGCCGCCAAACCAAATGCCAGTGCCACTACGGCTGCCACAAAGCCGGGAGGGTGAATTCCAAAGTAACCCGCAATAACAACAGCAACAGTAGCTGCAATACGTGCAGCCCAAAGTTCTCCTTTATCTGAAATGTCCGGTTTTATTATTCTTTTAATCAAATCATGTGATATAGCAGATGAAATTACCAACAATAAACCTGCAGCTGTGGACAAAGCAGCGGCTAAAGCTCCTGCAGCAACCAAAGCGATGACCCAGTTAGGCAAATTGGCAATTTCAGGATTTGCAAGAACAATAATGTCACGATCAATGGTTAGTTCATTGGTCCCATTGTCTGCAACGTATTGAATTTTACCATCCTTATTTTTATCGTCGAATGCTAAAAGACCTGTTTTTTCCCATGTTTTGAACCAACCCGGCATATTGATATATTCCTGATTGCTCACGGTAGTAATTAAATTGGTTCGTGCAAATATTGAAATTGCAGGAGCCGTAGTATAAAGTATCGCAATAAACAGTAGCGCTAACCCGGCAGATTTTCTTGCATCTTTAACTTTTTTTACTGTAAAGAAGCGTATGATCACGTGGGGTAAACCTGCGGTCCCTACCATTAAGGCAAGTGTGATTGCAATTACATCAACCATGGATTTTGTGCCACTGGTATATTCTGTAAAACCGAGTTCTGTGGATAAACTATTTAATTTATCTATTAAATAAGTTCCAGATCCATCGGCTAAGGTGCTTCCCATTCCAATTTGTGGAATTGGGTTTCCCGTCATTTGAATGGATATAAAAATAGCGGGGACCATAAAGGCAAAAATCAAAACACAATATTGTGCTACCTGAGTATAGGTAACCCCTTTCATTCCACCTAAAACCGCATAAAACAGGATTATAACAACCCCAATGTAAACTCCTGTATCAATATCAACTTCCAGGAATTTGGAAAAAACAACTCCCGCGCCACGCATTTGGCCGGCAACATAAGTAAATGAAATTATCACGGCACAAATTACTGCTACAATTCGGGCAGTGTTAGAGTAATATCGATCTCCAATAAAATCGGGAACGGTAAATTTTCCGAATTTTCTCAAATAGGGAGCAAGCAATAATGCCAGAAGCACATATCCACCTGTCCAGCCCATTAAATAGACGGCTCCGTCATATCCCATAAAGGAAATAAGTCCGGCCATTGATATATAGGATGCGGCACTCATCCAGTCGGCAGCGGTTGCCATCCCATTTGCCAGGGGAGAAACGCTACCTCCGGCTATATAAAATTCTTTGGTCGAACTGGCTCTTGACCAGATTGCAATTCCTATATAGAGCGCAAAGGACAGCCCTACAATTATATATGTCCAAGTTTGTACATCCATTTCTGTAAATATTAATTAGTTAGATTGTAAGAGATTGAAAAGTTGGGTTTATTCATCAAATCCGTATTTTTTATCCAATTTGTTCATCAATCGAACGTAGACAAAAATCAGAATTACAAATACATAAATAGAACCTTGTTGTGCAAACCAGAATCCAAGGGGAAATCCACCCAGAGAAAAGTTGTCTAATAAATCCTTGAACAGGATTCCTGCTCCATAAGAAACCAGGAACCAGATGCTTAGCAAAATTAGAAGGTAACGTAGGTTCTCCTTCCAATACGCAGTTGCTTTTTGTTGTTTTTCCATAATTTTTGTTATTAAAAGGTTGGTTTATAGGTAAATCATTGCCTGAAGCGTGAGCGTTCCGGTTTCACTGCTCCCGAATTTTTCATTTTTGTACTCCAAAGTCAGTTTGGAATTGTGTCCATTCATAAACAGATTGGTGCCAATTCCAAAAACATTTCTATTATCATCTACGGCATCATAACTGTTGGACGCGAAAGAGACATAGGGTTGTAATTTGGTGAGTTTTTCTGTTGGGATCATATATCCGATATGCCCGTAAAGCATACTTCCGGTACCGTAAGCACTATATAAATAATTTTCCCCGTAGTCGTTGTTTTGGTAAACGGCATAAGCGGTAATAGCGCCTTTGTTCTCTCCAAGCGGGGCATCATAAAATGCATCTACTGCAAAAATTGAAACGTCTTCTGATGAGATTGTTGTCCCGTTAGATCGTACTGTTCCGTTTGGATGTAAAAAGAATCCCGCACCCAGGTTAAATACTTTTTTTGTGCCCAAATAAGTTCCCACTTTATAAGGCAGAAAATTGCTTTCCTGGTCTAAGAAATTGTATTCAAAATAACCGGCATAGTTAAATCCTGCGTCTTTCGAACCAAGCTCTTTTCGGCCTGCATAAATGGTAGTTCCAACGTTATCCTGAACATTTCTTGAGTCTAATCCATTTGTGATTGATTCATTAATAGCAACCCGATACTGAAATTTGTCTATACTTCCTTTTGCATAAACTCCCTGGTGCCTTGCAAATTGGTCGGTTAAACCTAAAGTAGACCACGATTGTCTATTGTTATCAAGGGTCAAAAAGTTAAGTGAGCTCTGGTTATTTAACCTTGAAATTCCGTTCCAATAATGCAATCCTGTACCAATGGCGTGATCTTTGGTCAGGCTGTATTGCAACCAAAAATCGTGAAAGAAGAGTTGTGCACTATTATCTTTTCCAACAGGTGACATATTATCAGCATTCAGGGAGTTTAGGCCAAAATGAGCGAGAATTAAAAATTTCGAACCAAATTGTGCATAGGTTAATATTCTTGCCCTTCTTGTGGAAAATTCCAATGATTTTTGTTCATCGGGAACATCATCATTGTATTGGGCATACATTTGTCCCCAGGCAATGATTCTCATGTAATTGGAACCGTCTTCGTTGAATTTGATCTTCATTCCCGATCCATAATCGGGATTGCCTTGTGAAAACATTTCTGAGGATAGAAGTGCCAAAAGGCTGATGCAAAGAATTTTTTTCATAAAAATAGAGGTTAGATTATGAAATCATTGGTTAGATTTCTGATACTAAATTCTATTTTTATGTGGCATAAAAAAAATCTGTTATAGGTTTTTGTAAAATAGTATAGTTAATCCCTGAAACGTTCCCATTTTATCAACATAAACTTATCTCCTAATTCTGTAATTATCATTCCTGCTCCAGCCAGTTGATCTTTGTTTTTTAGATATTTCACCAGTTCAAGGTGATTGAAAATCCGGTAGGTTGGATGGTAATTTGCATTGGTGGGTTTTTTTATTTTATACTCTTTTACCCAATTGCTCACAGTTACGTGTGAAACTCCTATAATCCGTTCGATCTCACGATAGCTCAATCCCTCCAGATACAGCTGTAAGGCTTTGGTGACGTAATAATTGTCGATCTTTTTCCCAAGCTTGTTTACCGTGAAATAATAGGAGCATTTTTTACATAAATAACGCTGTTTTCCCTTGACGATACCACTCTTTATAATGTGATTATTTTGACATTTTGGGCACGAAAATAGTTTCATATATATTTATTTTGCATAAATATACTAATTTAACAATTATTTTTTAACTTAAAATTATAATAAAAAGTTAGAAATATTGCGCACCCCTTTATTTAATTGATAAAAATGTATGCTATATGTAGTTTATGGGGAATTTATCCTATTAAAAAACAGTAGGGTATAACAGAGTGTTAAATCGCTTTGAAAATTATAAACGATCTGAATTACGTGCGAAAAATAAAATAAACGATCTCAATACAGAAGCGCTTCAAGGGTGTTTATTTTATAATAATGTTATACTTATCCAGTAGTCCGGTGATATTTTGAGCTGAAAATTTTGCCTTGGCAATCCGGTTGGGCTCCGGATCAATCGAAAAATTTGTGGCAGATTGTAGATCGGAACTTTCCAGATTTGTATTTCCAAAGTTAGCCCCGCTTAAGGCACATTTTTGAAAACGGGAATTCCTAAGGTCTGATTCTGCAAAATCCACCTGTTCCAGTTTACAGCCTTTAAACTTTATAGTTTTCAGTTTTAAACCGTAGAATGAAGAAAAATTGACAATGCAATCTTCAAAATTAAATGAAAGCAAAAAATTGTCACACTCGTCAAAACGCAGTCCCAGGAGTTTGCAATCTTTAAACCGGACATCTCTAAAGCTTGTGCTTTTTAAATTGGCCATACTCAAATCGCAATTCTCAAATACACATTCAGAAAATATAATTCCGGCGAGATCTGTTTTCGTAAAAATACAGCCCGTAAAAGTGCAGTTTTCGTATTCTGCTTTTACGAATCCCTTTTCGGTAAAATTCTCTCTTTTAAAATCTTTGTTTTATATGTATTCCGGATTCATTGGCTTTGGTGTTTTTAGGGTAAAGAAATTTTTTTATAAACCTTCCTTATTTTTGAATGATGTCTTCCTTCCGGGGTATAAATCAAAGGTGTTATATGATTTGATCCAAAATCAGAACCAAATATAAAATCTTAAATTTAAATACAACAGGATGGGAGAATCATATTAAACTAAAAAGCACTATTTTTGCAGATTAATAAAAAAGACTTAAGTCGATATGGGCAATATAGTAGCCATTGTAGGGAGACCGAATGTAGGAAAATCTACCTTTTTCAACCGATTGATCCAACGCCGGGAGGCGATTGTAGATGCGGTAAGCGGGGTTACCCGTGACCGGAATTACGGAAAATCGGATTGGAACGGGAAAACTTTTTCCGTGATTGACACAGGCGGATACGTAAAAGGAAGTGACGATATTTTTGAGTCCGAAATAGATAAGCAGGTAGAATTGGCCATAGATGAAGCCGATGCCATTATTTTTATGGTAGATGTGGAAACCGGAATTACCGGAATGGATGAGGAAGTTGCTAAATTACTTCGAAAAGTTAAAAAACCGGTTTTTCTGGTTGTGAACAAGGTAGATAATTCAAAACGTCTTGAAAATGCAGTGGAATTCTATTCTCTGGGTTTAGGCGATTATTATCCTGTTGCCAGTACCAGCGGAAGCGGAACGGGAGATTTGCTTGATGCTTTGGTTGAAGCCTTGCCGGAACTGGAAGAGGAAGACGAAACAGAATTGCCGCGTTTTGCGGTTGTTGGTCGGCCAAATGCAGGAAAATCCTCTTTTATAAATGCGCTTATAGGAGAAAACAGGTATATAGTTACTGATATTGCAGGAACAACCCGTGATTCTATAGATACAAAATACAACCGTTATGGATTTGAGTTTAACCTGGTAGATACGGCCGGGATCAGAAGAAAAGCTAAGGTAAAGGAAGATCTTGAATTTTACTCGGTAATGCGCTCGGTAAGGGCAATTGAAAATTGTGATGTTTGTTTGATCATTATGGATGCCACCCGCGGATTTGATGGGCAGGTACAAAATATTTTTTGGCTTGCGCAACGCAACAGAAAAGGGATCGTAATTCTGGTGAACAAATGGGATTTAATGGAAAAAGAAACCAACACCTTAAAGGAATACGAAAAGCAGATCAGACAGGAAATTGAACCTTTTACAGATGTGCCAATTGTATTTATTTCAGTTTTAACCAAGCAACGTGTTTTTAAGGCTATTGAAACCGCGGTTGATGTGTTTAAAAACCGAAGCAAAAAAATTAAAACCAGTGAGCTCAATGATACCATGCTGCCAATAATTGAAAATTATCCGCCACCGGCATGGAAAGGTAAATATGTGAAAATAAAATTCTGTATGCAATTGCCTACGCCCCAGCCTCAGTTCGCATTTTTCTGCAATTTGCCGCAATATATACGCGAACCTTATAAACGCTACCTGGAAAATCAATTAAGGGAAAAATTTGATTTTACAGGAGTCCCGGTTTCAGTTTATTTCAGAAAAAAATAGAACCAAGAAACAAGAGATAAGAGAAAGGAATAAAGAGAATAGAATAAAGACTTTTGAAGTACGAAGTTAGAAGTAAAAAAAAGAGTCAAGAGGAGTCAAGACAAAAGAATATTGACCAGGAATAGAATAAAAAATATTAGTGTACCTGCCTACCAACAAAGTTAGGTTAATGGCAAAAATGCAAAATCAAGATATAAGAATTGTACAGACTAATACATTAGTCCTGATTCTTATATCTTGATTTTCGTTTCTAACTTTGATCCACTTTCCCCCAGCCCTAAAGGGAGAGGAAAGATTTGTCTTCTTATTACTAACTTTAAAAGTCTTTTCTCTCCCGACGCTTCGGGATTCTATTCTCTTTTTTTGTACTTCTAACTTCGTACTTCAACCTACCAGCTTCCGCCGGCACCGCCTCCACCAAAGCCTCCTCCTCCGAAACCTCCGCCAAATCCACCTCCACCGCCAAAGCCTCCACCTCCACCTCCACCGGAACTTCCTCCGCCAAAGCTGCCACGACCCAGGCTGCTTAAAATAAGCACGTCCAGAAGGGATCCGCCAACTCCTCTTTTTGTTCCGGGGCCATTACCATCATTATTTCGGTTTTTCCTGCTTATTGAAACAAGTACAATTATAAAAATAACTCCCAATATTAATAGTTGGATCGGGATCCCTCCTTCGCCTTTTCCCTTAGAAGGGGAACCTTGGAAAGTGCCGTTTAAAACCTCGAATATTGCAGTTGTTCCCTTGTCAAGGCCGCTATAGTAATCATTATTCCTGAATTCGGGAAGGATGATATTTTCAATGATGTCTTTAGTGTTGGCGTCGGTAAGATATTGCTCAAGTCCATAACCTGTTGTGATCCAGATTTTACGGTCGGTTTCAGACATTAAGATCAGTAATCCATTATCCTCTTTTGCCTGGCCAATTCCCCACTCATGAGCCCACTTTGGCGCGTATAATCCTATGTATTCCCCTTCAAGCGATTTTATGGTTGCGATCACTATTTGAGTAGAGGTAGTGTCGGCGTAATTGATAAGTTTTTGTTCCAGCATTTTTTCTTCATCCGCCGATAATATATCGGCAGTATCATATACGCTGGTTTGGACTTTTGGTTTTGGCGGGATCTCCTTTTGAGCAAAACTTATTGCAGAAAAAGCTAAAATGAATAATAAACTCGTAAAAATTGTTCTTTTTAATTGTGACATTTATTCTCTTGATATGGTATTGGAGAGTTCGTTGGTATTATCTTCATTCCAGGGGAAGTGCTTGTTTAACTGTTCTCCTGCCTTTAAAATTCCATCTATAAGGCCTTGTTTATAATTGCCTGCTTTAAATTGTGCGACAATAGCATCTTTGGTGCTTTCCCAAAAATCATTCGGCACAACCTCGTTGATGCCCTTGTCCCCGTAGATCACAAAATCCCGGTTTTCAATGGCAACATAGATGAGCACCCCATTTTCCTGTTTGGTATTATCCATTTTAAGAAGGTGAAATACTTCTATTGCACGTTCAAAAATATCCAATTCTCCATGAGATTTTTCTATGTGCACCCGGATTTCCCCGGAAGTCGCTTTTTCTGCCATTCTAATAGCTTCCACAACTTCCCCTTCTTCTTTTTCCGATAAAAAGTCTTCAACTTTGCTCATGCTTGCTGTTTTTATTTGAAATCAAAATCTACATCAGGAGCATCTTCAGAACCTGCATCTGCTTCATATCTCACCATTTTTTTAAATCCGAACATTCCTGCAAACATTGAATTTGGGAATACACGTATATGAGTGTTGTAAGTAGTTACAGATTCATTGTAACGGTTCCTTTCAACGTTGATCCTGTTTTCTGTTCCTTCCAGTTGTGATTGTAATTGCAGAAAATTTTGATTTGCTTTAAGTTCCGGATAACGTTCCACAGTTACCAATAATCTCGACAAAGCAGAAGTTACCCCGCCTTGGGCTTGTTGGAATTGTGCCATTTGTTCCGGGGTGATATTTGTGGGATCAATGGTAATTCCCGTTGCTTTGGATCTGGCCTCAATAACATCGGTAAGAGTCCCCCTTTCAAAATCGGCGGCACCTTGTACCGTTTTTACCAGATTGCCTATAAGATCATTTCGACGCTGATAAGAGCTTTCAACGTTGGACCAGGCCAGGCGTGCATTTTCCTGATTGGTTACCGCGGTATTGTTAAAACCTACGGTTAGATTGTAAATAATAAAACCTAAGACAATAATTACTATTGCCGGGATTAGCCATTTTTTCATGTTATAGTTGGTTTTTGATTTTTGTCAATTCTGCCTTTACGGTTTGTAATTTTCTAATTATTTCAAAGTTAGTAAGAGTTTTTTTCTTTTCCTCTTTTAAATGGATTTTTGCGCCCTCAAGTGTGAATCCGCGTTCTTTTACCAGGTGATAGATCAATTCTAAATTCTTGATATCCTGTGGAGTGAACAACCGGTTGCCTTTGGCGTTTTTTTTTGGTTTTAGCGCGTCAAATTCCTTTTCCCAAAACCGGATAAGGGAGGTGTTTACATCAAATGCCTCAGCGACTTCGCCAATGGCATAATACCGTTTTTCTGGTAGGTTTATATACATTAATCCAAAGATTGGTTTTCTTCCTGAGCTTTGATCAGAACCTGATCAAACTCCTCCGGAGAAAGGTGTCCGTAGTAAAAATTGATAGGGTTGATGTGGTCATCATCTTTAAAAATTTCATAATGAAGGTGAGGTCCCTGTGAACGCCCTGTACTGCCAACAAAACCAATTACGTCCCCGCGTTTTACGCGTTGGCCAACCCGAACATTGTACTTGTATAAATGGGCATAAAGGCTGGTGTATCCGTATCCGTGATTTACCCGGATATGATTGCCATAACCCGTGGAGCGGCTATCGGCTCTCTCAACCCTTCCATCTCCCGTGGCATAAACAGGGGTGCCGCGGGGAGCTGAAAAATCCATTCCGTTATGAAATTTCTTGACCTTAGTAAAAGGATCGCTCCTCCATCCATAACCGGAGGCAATCCTTTTTAAATTTTCATTTTTTACAGGCTGAATAGCGGGAATTGCCGTGAGCAATTGTTCTTTTTCTTTGGCCAGAATAGTGATTTCATCCAGGGATTTGGATTGTACCACAATTTGCTTGGTAAGAATGTCTATTCGTTTATTTGTTTCGACAATCAGTTTTGAATTGTCGTAACCCTCCAGGTTTTTATAGCGGTTAATCCCACCAAATCC
This sequence comes from Flavobacteriaceae bacterium, assembly GCA_016649785.1. Classification (GTDB taxonomy): domain Bacteria; phylum Bacteroidota; class Bacteroidia; order Flavobacteriales; family Flavobacteriaceae; genus Gillisia. The sequence goes on along the minus strand of JAENXB010000050.1, from coordinate 3,290 downwards.
TGCTTTTCGTTGTTCCTCGGGAATGGGATTCGCTTCAAAATACAATCGGTATATGTTATTGTCCCGGTCTTCAACATTGGCCAAAACATTCTGTATTTGATCCATTTTTTTATTTAGAACCCCGTATTGCAACTGCATGTTCTGCAATTCCCTTTTTAACGCCTTTTCTTTAGGGGTTTCAATCATTGGGATGTTCAAATAAATAACCAATAATAGGAACCCGGCAAGAAAAGTTCCCAGGATCCCCAAAAAGGCAATTCCTAACCTTCTGCCTTTTTTGCGTTTTATTTTTTTGTAGGCGAGTGTTTCGCTATCGTAATAATATTTTACCTTCGACATAAATTAAAAATATGCTATTTTTGCGCATACAACCTACTGCAAAAACCTTGCAGAAGAGTATGAGAAACGAACAAATATAAAAATTGTTTTCTCATCTACAGCATTTAATAATTTTTAGACCTTTTTTTTGCCCTATGAAATCTCAGGAGATACGTTCAAAATACCTCGAATTTTTTAAATCAAATGCCCATACCATAGTTCCTTCGGCACCAATGGTTATTAAAGACGATCCAACTTTAATGTTTACCAATGCCGGAATGAATCAATTTAAGGAATATTTTCTAGGTAATAGCTTACCAAAAAGCACCAGGATGACCGATACCCAAAAATGTTTGCGCGTGAGCGGAAAACATAACGATCTGGAGGAAGTAGGGATGGATACCTACCACCACACGATGTTTGAAATGTTGGGAAACTGGAGTTTTGGCGATTATTTTAAAAAGGAGGCGATCCACTGGGCCTGGGAACTGCTAACCGAAGTTTTTAAAATTGACAAAAATATTTTATATGTTTCTGTTTTTGAAGGAAGTTCAGACGATAACCTGGAATTGGACAAGGAGGCTTTGGAACTTTGGAAAGCAATTGTACCCGAAGACCGGATCATTTTAGGAAATAAAAAGGATAATTTCTGGGAAATGGGTGATCAGGGACCTTGCGGACCCAGTTCTGAAATTCATGTGGACATTCGTTCTGAGGAAGAAAAAGCGAAGGTTCCGGGGCGGGATCTGGTAAATGCCGATCATCCTCAGGTAGTAGAGATCTGGAATTTGGTATTTATGGAATTCAACCGTAAAGCTGATGGTTCCCTGGAAAAACTTCCTGCAAAACACGTAGATACAGGAATGGGCTTTGAAAGGCTTTGTATGGTGTTGCAGCATAAAAAATCCAATTATGACACCGATGTTTTCACCCCAATTATCAGCGAAATAGAGAAGGTGACAAGTTCTAAATACGGTAAATCCGAAAAAACCGATATTGCAATTCGCGTGATCGCAGATCACGTGAGGGCCGTTACTTTTTCTATAGCCGACGGGCAGTTGCCCAGCAATACCGGAGCAGGATACGTGATCCGAAGAATTTTACGCCGCGCGATCCGGTACGGTTTTACATTTCTTAACACCAAAGAGCCGTTTATATACAAACTGGTGGATACTTTAAGCACCCAAATGGGAGAAACCTTCCCTGAGCTTAAATCCCAAAAAAATCTTTGTAAGAACGTAATCAAAGAAGAGGAACAATCTTTTCTCAGGACTTTGGATCAGGGACTGATTTTATTGGAAAATATTATTGAAAAAACCGAAGGGAAAACTGTTTCAGGAAAAAAAGCTTTTGAATTGTACGATACCTTTGGTTTTCCTATTGATCTTACCGCACTAATTTTACGTGAACGTGGATATAAATTAAATGAAGAAGAATTTAATTCTGAATTGCAAAAACAAAAAGTTCGGTCCCGTGCAGCATCGGTAATTATTGCAGGAGATTGGCAAATTCTGGGAGAAGAAGAAAGTCAAAATTTCATTGGTTATGATGAATTGTTAGCAGATGTAAAGATTACCCGTTTTAGAAAGGTCGCAGGTCAAAAAGGGGAACTATTTCAAATTGTTCTGGACAAAACCCCTTTTTATCCTGAAGGTGGAGGACAAGTAGGGGATAAAGGCTATTTGAAATCGTCTGATGGGGAAATGATAAAGATCACAGATACCAAAAAGGAAAATAATCTCATCATTCATTTTACCAAAAATTTGCCGAAAGATCCTTCTGCAACTTTTAAAGCTGTGGTAGATTCCAAAAAACGTATTTTGACTCAGGCAAATCATTCTGCCACACATTTGTTGCATCAGGCCTTAAGAAATGTGTTGGGAGAACACGTGGAACAAAAAGGTTCTATGGTTAGCAGCGAACATTTGAGATTCGATTTTTCGCATTTCAGCAAACTAACTGCTGTAGAAATAGATGAAGTTGAAAATTTTGTAAATGAAAGGATCAGGGAAAAACTGCCTCTTATTGAGCAACGGGATCTGGAATATAAACAAGCGATTAAACAAGGGGCCATTGCCTTATTTGGGGAAAAGTATGGAGATTCGGTTAGGGCTATCAGGTTTGGTAATTCTATGGAGCTGTGTGGCGGGACCCACGTACAAAACACCGCCGATATCTGGTATTTCAAAATCATTTCTGAAGGAGCAGTGGCAGCTGGGATCAGGCGAATTGAGGCAATAACGGGCGATGCCGTAAAAGCATATTTTTCCGGACAAACCGAAACTCTCAATGAAATCAGGGCCGAACTGAAAAACACTAAAACCCCGGTGAAAGCTATTCATTCTTTACAAGAAGAAAATGCGGCCCTTAAAAAGCAGGTGGAAGCTTTATTGCGCGAGAAGGCCAAAAACCTGAAAAACGAATTAAAAAATGAATTGAACAACATCAACGGAATTGAATTTCTGGCAAAAAAAGTTGATTTGGACGCCTCGGGAGTTAAAGATCTGGCTTTCCAATTAGGGGAAACTGGGAATAACCTGTTTCTGCTTTTGGCATCCGAACAAGACGGAAAAGCCTTGCTATCCTGCTATATTTCCAAAGAATTGGTAGCGGAAAGAGATTTGGATGCAGGAAAAGTAGTGAGAGAACTCGGGAAATATATTCAGGGCGGCGGCGGCGGACAGCCGTTTTTTGCGACTGCCGGCGGAAAAAATCCTGCCGGAATTAATGAAGCTTTGGAAAAAGCGATAACTTATATAGAATAACACTATCAACCGACAAAACTAAAAATTTGACGACAAAAGCCTCCCAACCCTTGTAAACACAAGGGTTGTTTTGAGAAACAAAAAACCTACCTCTCCATATTTTAGAATAATTCGACTTGAATATTTGGAGGTTTAGTTCTTTTTAGTCGTTTTGTGTATGTCCTACGACTGTTCTCAATTACCCAAAACACGTCCAAATTGCTTATC
>JAENXB010000200.1 GCA_016649785.1 Flavobacteriaceae bacterium | reverse complement strand
TCCGATCTTTCGGGGAAAATAAATACAATGTCGCTGAAAAGGGAATTGAATATATGCGGGGCCTACAGGATGGCGGGGTGTTGCCAACCGCAAAACATTTTCCCGGCCACGGGGATACAGCTACCGATTCACATTTTGCGTTGCCTCAAATAAATCATTCCCTGGCAAGACTGGATTCCCTGGAGCTTTATCCGTTCAGGGAAATAATAAAAGCCGGAATTGGCGGGGTAATGGTTGCCCATCTGGATATCCCGGCCCTGGATTCTACCGGAGTTCCTTCAACATTATCAAAACCCATAATCACCGGTTTGTTAAAAAATGAATTGAACTTCGAAGGTTTAATAGTTACCGATGCGATGAACATGAAAGGGGTAACCAAGGACAATTCTCCCGGAATTGTAGATAAAGATGCGATCCTTGCAGGAAACGATCTGTTGGAATTTACAGTAGATGTGCCGCTCGCCATTGCCGAGATCCGCAAAGCCATCAACCAGGGTCTTATCTCACAGGCTGAAATCGATAAACGCTGCCGAAAGCTTTTGGCACTCAAACAATGGGCTGGTTTAAATGAATATCAACCTACTTCTTCAATAGATCTGTTGGAAGAACTGAATACCTCAGACGCTGAATTATTCAGCAGAAAACTCACCGAAGCTTCGCTTACAGTTCTCAAAAACAATAATGATCTGTTGCCATTAAAGGATTTGGGAAACCTGCAAATCGCCTCGGTTTCTTTTGGAAATGAAAAAATTACCAGTTTCGGGGAATCTTTGGAATTGTATGCCAATGTGGCCCAATTTCATCTTTCCAATGATGCAACCGCAGAGCAGGTGCTTGAAATAAAAAAAGAGCTCAAAAACTATAACCAGGTCATTGCGGCAGTTCATGACGAAAGCAAATTCCCCAGGAACAACCTCGAACTTTCAACGGAAGCTCAGGAATTCCTGAGCGAATTGTCAGGCAAAAAAAATACGGTAATCGCGTTTTTTAAGAATCCCTATGTGATAAATCAGCTGGAAGGGATAGAAAATGCGCCAGCTTTAATACTTACCTATCAGGACAGTAAAAACGCGCAGGATTTGGCGGCACAGCTTATTTTTGGCGGAATTGGAGCAAGCGGAAAACTCCCGGTGAGCATAGGTGAAAAATTCAAAGAGGGAGACGGACTTGATATTGAAGGCGGGATCCGGTTTAAATATACCCTGCCGGAAGAAGTGGGAATGCATTCAGAAATACTCTATAAACGCATAGATTCCCTGATGCAGGAAGCTATTAATGCAAAGGCAATTCCCGGAGGACAGATTTTAGTGGCCAGAAATCAAAAAGTGATTTTTCATAAGGCTTATGGAGAACATATTTACAGCGATACCACAAGGGTAAAACTCACCGATATTTACGATCTGGCTTCGGTAACCAAGGTTTCTTCAGCATTACCGGCCTTGATGAAATTATATGATGAGGGAAAATTCAATTTGGAAGCAGGGATAGAGACCTATCTGCCTTATTTCAAAAATTCAAACAAAGCAGGTGTTACGTTCAGGGAAATCCTGGCACATCAGGCGGGATTCAAACCCTGGATCGCTTACTGGAAAAGCACCCTTCGTAAAAATGGCAGCTATAAATGGAACACCATCAAAAAAGATTCTTCGGCCAGGTTTCCAATAAAAATCACCTCAACTATGTGGTTGCATAAAAGGTATAAATCAAAAATATTTAAAGCCATAAAAAAATCCCCGCTTGAACATGAACGAAAATATTTGTATTCCGGTCTTGCTTTTTATTTGCTTCCTACCATTGTTGAAGAAATAACAGATGAAGATTTTATAGCTTATACAGATAAAAACTTTTACAACCCATTAGGAGCCACGACCCTTACATACAAACCAATGGAAAAGTTTCCGTTGAGCCGGATCGTTCCCACCGAAAACGATTATTTATTCAGAAAAATGCCAATACACGGAACGGTGCATGATGAGGGAGCAATTATGATGAATGGAATTTCGGCCAATGCGGGTCTATTTGCCAATGCCAACGATCTGGCAAAATTGATGCAAATGTACCTCAACAAGGGGAATTATGGGGGAAGGCAATATATTTCGGCAAAAACTATAGAGGAATTCACCAAATATCAATTTCCTGAAAATGATAATCGTCGCGCGTTGGGATTTGACAAACCCTCTTTAGGCGAGCGAAAAGCAGGCGGGAATACTGCCCGGGACGCAAGCGATTTAAGTTTTGGACATACAGGTTTTACCGGGATAATGGTTTGGATGGATCCGGCAGAAGATCTTCTTTACATTTATATGTCAAACCGGGTTCAACCCACAAGGGATAATACGCGTTTATATCAGTTAAATACCCGAACCAAAATTCAGCAGGTTTTATATGATGCGATAAAAAGGGATTAATTTTAATAAAATGAAGGTTTGCTCTATTATTCTGAATTGTTTCGGAATAATAGAGCTCTGTCATTTTTTGAAATTAAGAATGAAATGTTAATAGGTTCTTAAAGAAAATGTATATTTGTTTGTTCAGTTCTTAATAAAACCTACTAATTCTTATTATTTAGAATGAAGAAATACTTTTATCCCCCCATTATCTGTATAATTTTTCTTGTTTGTATTCAAGCTTTTTCTCAAAATTCCGTAAAGGGATCCTTAATAGACCAAAACCAAAATCCAGTTGCATTTGCCAACGTTATATTGTTCCAGGCCTCCGATTCCACTACTGTCTACAAAGGAGCAGTTTCTGATGAAGCCGGTGATTATTCTTTCGAGAACATCGCCAATAATCCATATATGCTTCAGGTAAGTTTTGTGGGGTATGAGAATTTTTTAAAGCGAATTGAGGTCGATGAAAATAATAATATAGAAACCATCACCTTGACCGAAGCTCCCGCAGGATTAAATGAGATAACAATTTCGGTCAAAAGTCCTACTGTTACAAGGAGCATAGACAGGCTTATTTTTAATGTTGAAAAATCCACACTTTCCTCCGGAAATTCCTGGGATATTTTAAAGAAAACCCCTGGAGTGATCTTAAACCAGGGGCAACTTCAGGTAAGGAATAGCGCCGTTACGGTTTATATCAACGACAAAAAAGTGCAGCTTTCAGCTTCAGAATTACAGTCTTTGCTGGAAAGCTATTCCGCAGAAAATATTAAATCGGTTGAGGTGATCACCAATCCCCCGGCAAAGTATGATGCTGAAGGTGGCGCAATTTTAAACATCATCACATCAAAAGCATTGACTCCCGGATATAAAGGAAGTGTGGAAAGTTCTTATTCCCAGGCGACGTTTCCGAAATTTAATTTTGGGACCAGCCATTATTTCAAATCCGAAAAATTCAACCTTTTCGCCAATTACAGTTTTAGCCCCCGAAAAGATTTAAAAAAGGACGATAGTCATATTAATTTTATGGATGACAACGGGAATATTTTCTCGCGCTGGAACACCGATTTCCAACGTATCACCCGTTCCAGGGCTCATAATGCCAATGTTATCCTGGATTATAATATAGATGAGAAAAACTCCTTGAGCTTTTCTTCAAATATTAATATTTCGCCCAATCGCACTTTTAACAATAAAGTGCATGCTGATATTGCCGATGGACAAAATCAAATTGACTCAACTTTGATTACCAATAGCCGCCTGGAAAATGACGAAAACAACCTCGCTTTTGATGTAAAGTATGCCCATAAGTTTGAAAACGGAAATGAAGTTACAACCGCGGCACATTTCACCAAATTTGATCAGGAACGTGAGCAGGATGTCACTTCAAATTATTTTGGAACAACGGGACAAGCCTTGAACAGTATAAGTTTTAATACAAAAGCCCGGCAGGATATAAATATTTTCACGGCGCAAATAGATTATTCGGGAACCCTGGAAAGTACAAACTTTGAAACCGGCGCAAAACTTTCAAGCATAGATTCTGAAAGCGGGATCGATTTTTTTAATGCCGAAAGTCTGGAGAATTTATACGATAACCTGGCCGATAATTTTCTGTACGATGAAAAGGTGTATGCCTTATATGCCAGCTTCACAAAGGATTGGGAAAAGTGGAGTATTAAAGGGGGTTTACGTGGGGAGTTTACAGATCTTCAAGGAATTTCAATGTCTATGAGTGAAGTGAATTCACAGGAATATTTTGAGCTGTTCCCAACGGCATATTTACAGCATACAATTTCAGAAAATCATATTTTAACTTTGGATTACAGCCGAAGGATTGACAGGCCAAGGTACGAGAGTCTGAACCCTTTCAGATATTTTCTGAATGAAAATAATTTCAATGCCGGAAACCCCAATTTAAAGGCGGCCATCAGCAATAATTTTAATTTAAATTACACGCTTCAGAATCAGTATTTTTTCGATGTTTATTATAGGGATCACGGAAATTCTCCGGCAGTATTGGGATTTCAGGATAATCAAAATTTAACTATCCGAAATGTGAGTACCAATCTGCTAAGCGACAGATCCTATGGATTGGATATTTTACACGGCCGGTCAATCACTAAATTTTGGTACTCGCAGGTTTATATGTCGGTATTTCATGACGAAAACACCTTTCTGGCGGTAGAAAGCAATGATCAGGAAGTAACCAATGAGGTGGATGCATTTTTCGGACAATTTTATAACAGTCTGACACTATCTAAAGACGGGACTTTTTCGGGGAATTTGACTCTTACCTATGTTTCCGATTATATTTCAGGGTCCTATAAATTTGATCCTATGACTACTCTTTCCATAGGTTTCAGAAAAACCTTTTGGAACAACAGGGCTGAATTATCACTGAATTTTGAAGATATTTTAGATAAAACCAACACGAGATTGACATCCGAATATTTGAACCAGGATAATTCATTTTTTGCCTGGGAAGAATTGCGATATGTTAGAATAGGCTTTAAATATAACTTCGGAAATTTCAGGCTTCAGGATAATAAACGAAGTATAGATGCGGCAGAAAGGGATAGGATCTAAAAGCCCCCAAGTCCCCCTAACCCCCAAAGGGGAATGAATAGGGTCTAATCCAATTATCATTCTCTAACTTCAGAAATCAAAAATCGTTAATCCTTGTTCTTAAATTTTGCCCCTGTTTTACAATCAAAAATATGTTGAACTGAAAATCCTTCCAGAGTTTCAAGCCCTGAAAGGTTTAAGACATTCTATCTATTGTCCCTGGCTGAAGCC
>JAENXB010000122.1 GCA_016649785.1 Flavobacteriaceae bacterium | reverse complement strand
GATTTAACCGGCTCTGTTGGTTGAGTATCCCCTGAACCTACTTCTGAAGTTCCAAAATTAATCGCTATTCCACTTTCGGGCGGAGGATCCAGAAATTTCAATCCAAAGAACAGCAATAATAAAATAAGCAACACGTGCAGGATTACCGTAATGGCAAAAGATTTTCTTTCGTGTTTGGTATTAAGTAAACTCACTTATTTATGGTTATAGTTCTTACTTCTCTAATTCGGGTTTAACCGCTAAAATAATTTTATACTTGTTCCGGTTTGCAATATCCATCACATTTACGGCTTTCTCAATGGGAACACCCTGTTCTGCCCTTAAAATGATGGTAGGGGTTTCTTCCCCCGCCAAACGGGTTTTCAAAACGCCCTCTAATGCGCTGCTACTAACTCTTTCGGTATCTACATAAAATTGCAGATCCTTTGTGATGCTAACAGAAATACTTTGAACATTTGTAGATTTCCCTTTTGCTTTCGGCAAAATTAAATCTAAAGCTTCCGGAGTTATTGTCGGTGAGGTTAGCATAAAAAAGATCAATAACAAAAACACAATGTCTGTCATGGAACTCATGCTAAAATCGGCACTTACTTTATTTCTACTTCTTAAATTCATATTAAGCAGGTTCGTTTAAGAGGTCTAAGAAATCTACTGCGGTAGCTTCCATTTGATGGATTACTTTATCGGTTTTAACCACTAAATGGTTATAACCTATATAAGCAATGATCCCCACAATTAACCCGGCAACGGTTGTGGTCATGGCGGTGTATATCCCTTCAGCCAAGGAACCCATTTGAGCCTGTCCGCTACTTGTGGCGAGTTCATGGAAAGCCAAAACCATTCCAATTACAGTTCCCAGGAACCCAATCATTGGGGCGGCACCGGCAATAGTTGCTAAAACACTCACATTTTTTTCCAATTTATAAACTTCCAAACGCCCGGCATTTTCTATTGCAGTATTGATATCTTCCAAAGGGCTACCAATTCTGGAGATCCCCTTTTCGGTTAACCTTGCTACAGGAGTATTGGTTTGTGCACATTTTATTTTTGCCGATTCGATATTGCCGTTTAAAACGCTGTCCTTTATTTGAAGCATAAAATTGTTATCTATCTCGGTGGCTGCTTTTATGGCGAATAACCTTTCAAAATAAATATACACTGCAACAAACAGCAGCACAAATAAAATAGCGATGATGAGCTGGCCTGCCAAGCCACCGCTTAACATCAAATCAAACAAAGAAAGTGATTTTTCAACTGATTCAGGATCCATTAAATTTTGTGCTCCTGTTCCAATAATTTCGGGTTCTTGCATAATAGTTTACTAATTAATTTTAATTTTAATACCGGTAGCTAAATAACGTGGCTAAAATATAAAAATTGCTTATCTAAATAGATGTTCAATAAGAATAAAAGTTAAAGCACCGGAAAGAAATCCAATAAAGGCTAAAAATGTGATATTTTTCACATACCATATAAAATCAATTTTCTCCATTCCCATAGCTGCCACTCCTGCCGCTGAACCAATTATCAATAAACTCCCCCCTGTCCCGGCACAATACGCGATAAAATGCCAGGCTGAAGTATCTAACGGAAAATCATACATTGCCATGGATGCAGCTACCAGCGGAACGTTATCTACAACAGCAGAAAGCATCCCAATGATTATAACCACAATATCAATATTAGGGATGGCACTGGATAAAGATTCTGCCGCATAAAGTAAAGTACCGGCATCCTGCCCTTTTATGGCTCCAAAAACCAAACTTTCCAAACCGGAAACCGCTAAAAGGATCCCTAGAAAAAACAGGATGCTGGAAAATTCAATTTTAGACAAGGCCTTATGTGTAGAGTATAAATATTTGTCTTTTTTGTCTATATTCTTTACCGGTTTCACATATTCAGAAACAAGCCAAACAAATCCCAAACTAAACAGCATTCCAATATAAGGCGGCAATCCGGTTAGTGTTTTAAATATTGGAACAAAAACAATTGCTCCCAGTCCAACATAAAGCATTGTTTTACTGCTCAGCAAACGCTCGGACTCCTCATCAATTTGCAGTTTTTTTAGAGGCGTGCTCCCCCTGAAAGCTTTGAGCCTTGAGGCAATTAAAAAAGGAACTACAAAACTAATAACCGAAGGAACAATGACATATTCTGACAGGCCTGAGGCCGTAACTTTATTTCCAAAGCATGGTTGTTGTAACATCACCAATAGGAGACCAGGCTCCTCCGGCATTTGCCGCAATAATGATCAGGGAGGCATACCAAATTCTGTATTCTCTCTTTGGAACGAGCTTTCGCAAAAGAGTTACTAAAATTATTGTTGCAGTAAGGTTGTCAATGATGGCTGAAAGTAAAAAAGCCAATATCCCCAATGTCCAAAGTAGTTTTACTTTATTTGTCGTGGTAATTGTCTTCTTAATAATACCAAACCCCCGGTGCAAATCTATAATCTCCACAATTGTCATTGCTCCCATCAGGAAAAAAAGTATTTCACTTATTTTACTGAAATGATGCATCAGGTTGTTTTCAAATCCTGATTCCTGTTGCAAGGCATTACCCCCAAGTATATTAAAGACATTTCCGTGAGTATCTATTACAGAAACCCAACCCTGATTAAAACCAAAAGCGATAAAAGCCCAAATAATTGTGGCCATCAATAATGCCGAAACCGCCTTGTCAAGTTTAAGAGGATGCTCAAGAGTAATAAAGATATAACCCAGAACAAATGTGGTAATTATAATTTGGATCATTAGCTTATATCAGTTGTTTTAACGCAATTTCAAATGCGGTTTTGCTGATATTTGTTTTACTGGGGTTATTATTGTAAGAATTCTGAATGGCATTTTTTATTGTTTCAGATGTGTCGTTAAAAATTGCTTCATCGGTCATGAACACACGGCGTTCCATAAAATAAGCAAACACTCTTGCCATCCCGCAGTTTGCGATAAAATCGGGGATCAAACTCACTTTTGCATCGGTTGCTTCCATAATGGAACCGAAGAAAATTTCCTTATCGGCAAAAGGAACATTTGCACCACTGGAAATCACTTCCAGACTTGAAGCGATCATTGCATCAATTTCTGACTTTTTCACCAAACGTGATGCTGCACAAGGTGCAAAAATTTCGGCTTTCAAATTCCAAATTTTCTGATTGATCTCTTCAAAAGGGATCATATTTTCGGCTACAAGTGTATTGCCGTCTTTATTTAAGAATAAGGTTTTAATTTCATCAAAAGTGAATCCTTCCTCATTTATAACTCCTCCGTCCCTATCTATAATTCCAACAACTTTTGCTCCCATTTGAGCCAAATAATAAGCGGCAGCGGAGCCTACGTTTCCAAAACCCTGGATTATTGCTCTTTTCCCTATAATATTTCCGCCATAAATGTCGTAATAATGACGAAGGGATTCGGCAACCCCGTACCCGGTGATCATATCGGCAACCGTATATTTCCTGTTTGTATCCGGCGAATATTTTTGATTTTCAAGTACTTTTATTACTCCCTGGCGCAATTGGCCAATCCTGTTGATTTTATCGGCTTCAGTTGGATGAAAATGGCCTGTAAATACTCCTTCCTGCGGATGCCAAACCCCACAATTTTCCGTAATTGGGATTACTTCATTTATTTCATCAACATTTAAATCACCCCCTGTACCGTAATAAGATTTCAGTAAAGGAGAAACCACTTTATACCAACGTTCCAAAACACCTTTTTTCCTGAAATCATTCGGATCGAAATTTATACCTGATTTTGCACCTCCTATGGCTGGCCCGGAAACGGTGAATTTCACTTCCATGGTTTTAGCAAGGGAAAGTACCTCGTTTTTATCCAGTCCCACGCGCATTCTTGTCCCTCCCCCGGCAGCACCGCCACGAAGGGAATTGATCACTGTCCAACCTTCTGCCTCAGTTTCGGGATCGTTCCAGTGGAATACTATTTCTGGTTCTTTTTCTTCAAATTTTTGCAATAAGTCTCTCATTTCTTATTTTATTTTCAGGTAAATAGGGTTTTATTTATTAATATGCTAAGATAAAAACTTCACAGCGTTTAAAACTCACTTTTCTCATATTTTTAGATTTTAATTCCAGTTAAAATTACCCTTCAGCATTAAAAGATTAAAATCCGCTTAAATGGAAAAATATTTCAATTATATACATTGTATATTTTGTGTATATAATGTATATTTGATAAAAATGAGAAAAAATATAGATATTGATGAAAATTTAATCCCTAAATTAAAGCTAATTGCCTTATTTGAAAACATCAGTGTAAAAGCATTGATGGAAAAAGTGATTCAAAATTTTGTAACTGAAAAAGAAAAATCCAATCCACAACTTTCAGATTTAAAAAAAGAAGACCTTGGTTTATGGATGCTAATGCAAGAGGCTAACAGGGATGAAAAAGTTTCCAGACAAGATGTTTTTAAAGTTCTTGAAGAATAATGAAAGTTCAGTTTTTAAAATCATTTTTGAAAGACGTGAAAAAAATAAAGGAAAAATCTATTTTAAATAAACTGAAGCTGGTGATTTTTAAAATGGAAGAAACAAACTCTATTTATGAAATTCCGGAAACGGAAAAACTAAAAGGGTTTTCTAATGCTTACCGGACAAAAATCGGCAAATATAGATTGGGATTCTATTTTGAGAACGATTGTATTGAACTCGCAAGATTTGTAAAAAGAAATGATATTTATGAATTATTCCCAAAGTAAGTATCCTCGGGGCAAGCCCACGAGGCATTAACCCCGATGCATCGGGGCCAAATTCCAAGAACCAAATTCCAAAAAAAAGAAAAAAAATAACGAGGCAAGCCTCGGGGAATTAAACCCAAAGAGATTAAAATTATTTGATTAAACCGGGTAAATCATTCCCGAAGAATGATCCTTTCTTGCACCGGTCACACTCCGCAAACAATTCACTTCTCCACGCAATTTAAGGACTCCCAATAAACCAAAAATCAATGCTTCTTTGTATTCAATAACTTCCCTGGCAGGAATTATAATTTCAATTTTGCGGTAATGTGCCAAACGTTTCAGCAAATAAGAATTGAACGTTCCGCCGCCGGTGGTTAAAACAGATGCTCCTTCCCTGAAATTTTCCGCCAATTGCATGGCTACATGCTCGGTAAAAGTGCACAACAGGTCTTCTGTTTTGTGCCCCGAATTTTCGACCAAAGGAAAAATAGTTGCTGTCACCCATTCCAGGCCTAAAGATTTTGGGGGTAGTTTGGTGTAAAACGGCAACGCATTCAGACGTTTGAGAAGTTCGGGAATAAGATGTCCGGATGCAGCTATTTTCCCTTCATCATCATACGGAAAGCCTAATTTTTCAGTGAGTTTATTCAGTACAATATTCACCGGACAAATATCGTAGGCAATTCTTTTCCCTTCTTTAAGGGTTGAAATATTTGCAAATCCGCCCAAATTCAGGCAGTAATCATATTTAGGGAAAAGCAATTCATCTCCTACAGGAACCAACGGCGCGCCTTGTCCGCCCAAGGCGACATCCTGAACCCGGAAATCACAAACCACTTTTAAATTTAAAAGGCCGGCCAATTGGGGCAAATTCCCAATTTGAAGCGTGTACTTGTTTTCCGGCTCGTGTTTAATGGTATGCCCATGACTACACACCCCATCCAGATTTGTGATGTTGTACTTTTTTATAAAGGCTGAAATGATTTCGGCCAAATAACCAGTATAGCGTTCATTTAGTTCTTCAAGGCTTATCTGATCAAAATTTATCGCTTCCTGTAATTTCTTTTTCAAGTCATGCGGATAAGGAATTGTTTCTGCATTTACAATCTCAAAATGCCACTGATCGTCTTTTGTAAAGTGAATTTGGGCCACATCTACTCCATCAAGGGAAGTTCCGGACATCACTCCAAGTACCTTAGTATCGTATTTTTTCATATTCGTAAAAATAACTAATCTTTATTGAATATTAGGGGTCAAAAACTTACCTTTGTTCACAAATTATTGAATTTTATAAATTTATCTATCTAATGGATTTTAAACTTACAGAAGAACATATCATGATTCGGGATGCAGCACGGGATTTTGCTAAAAGCGAATTATGGCCGGGAGTAATTGAAAGGGATGAAAAGCAGATATTTCCCGCTGCCCAGGTTAAAAAAATGGGCGAATTGGGATTTTTAGGAATGATGGCCTCTCCGGAATACGGCGGTGGCGGTATGGATACCGTTTCCTATGTATTGGCAATGGAGGAAATCTCTAAAATTGATGCTTCTGCCTCTGTGGTAATGTCTGTAAACAATTCCCTGGTTTGTTGGGGATTGGACACCTTCGCGAATAAGGAACAAAAAGAAAAATATTTATCCAAACTAACTACAGGTGAAAAACTGGGGGCATTTTGCCTTTCGGAACCCGAAGCCGGTAGTGATGCGACCTCACAAAAAACCACCGCGATAGATAAAGGGGATCACTATGTGCTTAACGGCACAAAAAACTGGATCACCAACGGTAATTCTGCCGATTTTTATTTAGTAATTGCCCAAACCCACGCCGAAAAAAGGCATCACGGCTTAAATGCTTTTATTGTTGAAAAAAGCTGGAAAGGTTTTGAGGTTGGCCCAAAAGAACAAAAAATGGGAATACGGGGAAGCGATACGCATTCCCTTATTTTTAACGATGTAATAGTACCAAAGGAAAACAGGATTGGCGAAGATGGCTTTGGCTTTCAATTTGCGATGAAAACCCTTTCCGGCGGAAGAATTGGGATTGCGGCCCAGGCTTTGGGAATTGCAGGTGGCGCTTATAACCTTGCCAGGGAATACTCCAAAGTGAGAAAAACCTTTGGTACCGAGATTTGCAATCATCAGGCTATCGCCTTTAAATTGGCCGATATGTATGTATCTATTGAAGCTGCAAGACACATGGTGATGAAAGCTGCCTGGGATAAGGACAATGACGGAGATTACGTGCTTACCGGAGCGATGGCAAAATTATACGCCTCACAGGTGGCGATGGATGTCGCGGTAGAGGCTGTACAAATTCACGGCGGAAACGGCTATGTAAAAGATTATCACGTAGAACGTTATATGCGTGATGCCAAGATCACCCAAATTTATGAGGGCACTTCCGAGATCCAGAAAATAGTGATCTCCAGAACTATTTTAAAATAAAAGTCGGAAGTCCGGAGACCGGAGAAAAAAGAATCAAGAATCAAGAACCAAGAGGCAAGACTCATAAAAGTCTGGAGACCGAAGACCGAAGAAAAAAAGAACAAAAAAATAAAACATTCGTACCTTCGTGGCTAAAAGAGCAGAATCAAGAGGCAAGACTCATAAAAGTCCGGAGACCGGAGACGGAAGAAAAAAAATAAAACATTCGTGTACCTTCCTGCAGGCAAGTGCACGAATAATTTTATAAAAGCTTCAATGGATGTCTGAGAGCTCCTTAAATTTGTACCAAAAAACCCAATTTTAAAAATAAGAGCAGCATCCTAACATAAAACTATTACGATGACAGCAATATATTGATACATAAAATTATTTAGCAACTAAATAGTCTATTATCTATATTCTTTCGTCTGGTTAATATTTCCATTATAAATGCGAAAAGCAGCCCTAAGGCTGCTTTTCGCATTTATAATGGTTACTTAAATTATTCTTTGGAAATAATCTGTTTAAAGAATGATTCCCTGTCTGTAGTTACTCTTACGATGTAAACCTGGTTACCTCTTACAAAATCTACACTTAAGGTAGTTACCTTATCTTTGGAAGCATTTGCTTCTTTAGCGGTTTTCATCAATTGTCCTCTCATATCAAAGATTTGAATAGTTACATCTGATTTATAATCAAAATTGTACTTAATATTCAATGTTTCTTTGAATGGTACCGGATACGCACTGAACTGTTCTGCTTTGGAACTACTTTCCAGGGTAATATTACCAGATTCCTTGGCATTAGTACTTACAACACAACTTGGTGTAGGTTTAGTAGTAGCACGACTACCGCCTAAAGGACAACCTGCATTGTTATATCCATCAAGAGTTGTAGCAAACGTATTCAAGGTGCTGCCGCCGGCAGTCCATGCTGCGTTAACAGCTGCTATTAAAGTATCGACATCTGAATAGAAGAAGCCTACCTGACTACTGCAAGTATTGAGCAACGCAGCCACTGATTGACGAGCCAGATTTTCACCGTCTGTATTACCCCTTAAATTAAGGGCCTGCAGCAATGTTAGGTTTGGATCTAAAGTTGAATCTTCGAAAATGCTGATATACAGTGTACAGGTAGTATAGGCAGCGCACCATTTGTCGGTATGATTTTTCCAGTAACCAAGGGTACAACCTTCGTTGATAACACAAATTTTGATTGTAACTATAAAACTGTTTTCTGCAGCAATACATGGCGCTAATGCAGGTGAGTATACATAGATGGTCTGACTACTTGTTATTATATCTCCTGCAAATAAGGCTGTACCTGTACCGCCTGGGCCGGTAAAGTAGTTACCATTGGTCAGGGCAGGTAAGGTATAACTATCACATTCTTCTACATCAGCAGGATCGTCTGCTACAGGTGTAGTATTGAT
>JAENXB010000134.1 GCA_016649785.1 Flavobacteriaceae bacterium | reverse complement strand
CTATATTTGATAGGACAAACAAAATGATAAAGAAGCAAACTCTTGTTATGACTTTTATGGATATGTTCACTCATAACCACAAATATAAATATCTTTACGCAACACCCGAGGCAGAGCCTCGGGGAATTCTATTGATTAAAACCCACAAACTGATTTCCTACACCATTGATGATGGCAGAAAAGTGAAAATCACTTTTAATGAAAATAAAAATGAAACCAAGGTGGTGGAAACCTTTCAGGCCGAAAGCACTAATTCCATGGAAATGCAGCGTGAAGGCTGGCAGGCAATTTTGGACAGTTTCAAACACTATGTTGAAACATTTGGGAAATTTGAACCCTTGCATTTTGAGAAAAACATCAATGCTAATGCTAAAAAGGTATTTGAAACGATGCTCAACAAAAAACAATTTGCAGTTTGGACCGCAGAATTTAATCCTGAACTGCATTTTATAGGTTCCTGGAAAAAAGGCTCTAAAATTATTTTCTTAGGTACTGATGAGGATGGAAATATGGGTGGTATGGTAAGCTGGATCAAAGAAAACATCCCTAATAAATTTATTTCCATAGAGCACCTGGGACTCGTCCAAAATGGCAAAGAAATAACCAGTGGTCCTGAAGTTGAAGGCTGGGCCGGCGCAATGGAAGACTATACTTTTAAAGAAGAAAATGGCAAAACTTTGGTTTCGGTTGATGTTGATGTAAATCAGGAATTCAAATCTTACTTTTTGAAAACCTGGCCAAAAGCACTAAAAAAATTAAAAACTATTTGTGAAGCTTAAATAATAATCAATTTAGAAACAAATAGATCATGGCAACAGTTAGCACCTTTATCAATTTTCCCCGAAGTACCGAGGAAGCCTTTAATTATTACAAATCCGTTTTCGGGACAGAGTTTGCCGGAGAAGGTATTATTCGTTTTAAAGATATTCCCCCTTCAAAGGAATTTCCTCCTTTACCGGAACCAGATAAAAACCTGGTGATGCATGTGTCGCTGCCAATTCTGGGCGGGCATTTTTTAATGGGAACCGATGCACCCGAATCAATGGGTTTTAAAGTAAAATTTGGCGATAATATGTACATCAACCTTTCTCCCGATACTAGGAAAGAAACAAAACGGTTATTTGAAGCTCTTGCCGATGGAGGCGAGGTAAAACAGGAATTGCAGGATATGTTTTGGGGAGATTATTACGGCAGTTGTAAAGATAAATTTGGCGTGGAATGGATGTTTAACTGTTCCGAAAAAGAGTAATCGGGGAAAGCCGGGGCTAAACTTTAAAAAATCATACTAACTGATCAATACTTGGCGGGAATTCTAAGACGAACATATTATGTGGTTCCCTTAGGCCACACCTTTGCGCATGTAGCTGAATTTATTATTGATTAAAATAAAATAGAAATCATGAAAAATCAAATTCAAATTGGAGCAAACTATTTAAAGACCTTAAAAGACTCTATAACAAGGCTGTAAAAAATGAGGTGACGGAATTTAATTGTAGGGGTCAAATACTCCTGACGGCGAATGCGAAATATCTTATCCAGTGCTTAGAAACCTTAAATCCAAAATCATGAAACGGGGTCGTACATATAGATTTGAAGAAATAGCTGGACACGCAGAACAAACCGGCTATGATTTAACCGAATACGGCAATAAAGCACCGGGTGGAGGAATTGTTATTTTACAACAATTCATAGGAAAAAACCCCGGAAGAACGATATCAATTATATTTGTTTTGACAGGCCTGAATAATTACGGAAACGTGTACGAATGTGTATATACAAACGAACCTATGAGAATTATAGACGATTAAACCTGCAAAAATACTTCCAGAGCTTGAGACTCCGGAAGGGTTTTCAATTCAACATTGGAGTTTTTTCATTTACCCTGGTTTACAACAAAATAGGCTTGATCCCAAAAAACTATCAGAAGTAAATTCAAAAGGAATAAGAATGATTGGATTTCCTGTACAGATTGACTAATATATTTGTCTGGTCCACAACAATTGTTCTCAATCCTGTTTATAGGGATTATCTTCATATAAATACATAAAAGACCTTAAAGGAATTGCAGAGAACTGATAACTTATTATAAAGATTGTTGGGGTGAAAAATTCACTTTCCCACCCTGGGCCTGAAATTTACATATACTTTGAAAGAAAGCTGAAAAAATCCTTTTTAAGATTATTGTATAAATTCCTTTCTATTTCTATGCGGTTCCTGGTTTCAATGTGTTTTTTAACAAGAATTTGATCAAGGACCTCCTCGCCTTTTTTAGAATGTTCGGCAATGTCGGTTTCGTGATGGTTTATCTCATTTTGGAATGTTTCTATGACTTCCCCGTGGAGAATAAACTTATTTTGAAAGTGCTCCAATTGAGCCAGCACATCCTTATCGGTCCATCGTGTTACAAGTTCGCTTAACCTGTTATTAAAGGATTTAAGTTCATCTTCCCAAAAAAGAAGCTCAGCTTTCCACATATTGTGCTCAAAATGTAAATCTGAATTAAAAATGACATTTGTTTCCATAATATTTTTATTTTATCAATTATTAAAATTCTTGTGATGAATAAGTTCATAAAATTTTGAGTACCTAATGCATAAAGTAAAACAGGTTTCAATTTTACCGGTGATATGAAAATATACTATTCTGTTTTGTTCAGTAAAAGCCCATTATTTCCTTTAACTCTAAGTATATCAAACTTTTGGCTCGTTAATTACTATTTACTTGCTGCAATAAGCATTAATTAAAGAGAGAGTTATCAGCCTCAAACAACAGCCCTGCCCAATAAAAAATATTAAATTTTACTCAATCTCTTTCCTAAAACACTCTCCAGATCTTCCAAATAAACCACCTCTTTTTTCAGGAGTAATTTTCCCAAACTTTCCAATTCCGCTTTGTGTTCCAGCAATAATTTTTTAGTTCTTTCGTAGGCATTTGTAATCAAAAGCTGTACTTCTTTATCTATTTTTTCTGCCATATTCTCACTGTATGGTTTTCCCAATAAACGTTCATTTTCACCGGTAGAATCGTAAAAACTCATCGGCCCAACTTCATCACCCAGCCCATAATATGCCACCATGCTATAGGCCTGCTTTGTAACTTTTTCCAGGTCGTCCAGTGCCCCGGATGAAACTTCGTTAAAAATTATCTCCTCGGCAGCACGGCCTCCCAATGACGCGCAAATTTGATCCAAAAATTTACTTTTAGAAATTATTTGATGTTCTTCCGGAAGATACCAGGCTGAGCCCAAAGATTTACCACGTGGGATAATGGACACCTTCACCAGGGAATCTACATTTTTCAAATACCAGCTCACAATGGCATGACCGGCTTCATGATGGGCTATTATTTCCTTTTCCTTAGGGGAAATTATCTTGCTCTTTCGTTCCAACCCGCCAACAACCCTGTCCCTTGCCTCCATGAAATCTGTTTGTTCTATTTTGTCCTTTTTTTTGCGTGCGGCGATAAGTGCGGCTTCATTGCATATATTGGCAATATCTGCTCCGGAAAATCCCGGGCTTAAGGAAGCTAATTGATCCACATCCACCTCTTCACTTAATTTTAATGGCCGTAAATGAACTTCAAAGATTTCTTCGCGTTCCTTTTTATCGGGAAGTTCCAAATAAATGTGCCTGTCAAATCTTCCGGGACGCAGCAAGGCTTTGTCCAGGATATCGGCACGGTTGGTAGCTGCCAGGACGATAACCCCCGTATTTGGACCAAATCCATCCATTTCTGTCAACAACTGATTTAAGGTGTTTTCCCTTTCATCATTTGCCTGAAATGAATTCGCTTTGCTTCGTGTTCTTCCAACCGCATCTATCTCATCAATAAAAACAATGCTCGGGGCTATTTCCTTGGCCTTTTTAAACAGATCCCGTACACGGGAGGCTCCCACTCCAACAAACATTTCCACAAATTCTGATCCTGACAAGGAAAAAAACGGAACTTCAGCTTCACCGGCCACAGCTTTTGCCAGAAGCGTCTTTCCTGTTCCCGTTGGACCAACAAGCAAAATCCCTTTTGGGATCTTAGCGCCAAGCCGGGTATATTCCTCCGGGTTTTTAAGAAAATTCACGATCTCCTCCACCTCAATTTTTGCTTCCCTCAAACCTGCAACGTCCTTAAAAGTTACGCTACTTTTTGTGGTATTGTCCATCAGTTTTGCGGTGGATTTCCCGAAATTGAACATGGAACCACCCATTCCGCCTCCTTTTGTAAATCCGCGCAGCAAAAACATCCAAAACAAAAAGATAAGCACAAGCGGAAGCAACCAGGCAAAATCCCGAAGCCAATTGGTGCGATTCTCATATTTTATTTCAACCCTTTCTTCCTGGGGAAAATCTTTTTGGGCCTGGTCCATTTTGCTCTCAAAACTATCTACAGATCCTATGTGAAGCATATAATGCGGTCCTACACCAGATGGAACTACAGTTTTGGATAAATCCTGATATTTTGGATTTCCAAGCTTTTCTTCCTTGATAAAAATTTCAGCTACCTCTTTATTCACCACTACAATTTTGGCGACATCCCCTTCGCTCAACATATTTTGTTCGAACTCGAGCCAACTTATTTCCCTGGCATTAGTCCCTGGTTTATTGAATATTGAAAAAAGAATAAAAAAAATAAATATGAGATATATCCAATAACCAAGTGAACCCCCGGGTGATTTCTTTGGAATATTTTCACCGGGAAGTTTCTCCTTTTGATCTTGCTTATTCTGGTTATCCATCTTCTTACTACTATATTACTACAGTTGATTTAAATGCGACAGCAGTCACGTGGCAACATTTAGTCAGTTTAAAGTTATTGGAAATTATTAGACCTTAAAATGATATAAATCAAGATAAAAGACAAAGCCAATGCTTATATTATTAACCAGACAAAAAAAATATAGATAATAGATGAAAGACTATTAAATTGATTCTTTCGTCTGGTTAATAAATAAGGTATTGAAATAAACAAATCAGATCTAAAAAATGAGCCTCTATTTTATCGCACTTGTACCGCACCAAAGGCTCCGGGAGCAGATCAAAGCTTTCAAAAAAGAAATTGAAGCTCGCTATCAGGCAAAACACGCCTTAAAATTACCCGCGCATATTACCCTTAAAATGCCTTTTAATATCACAAAAGAAGAGGAACCACTTCTGATAAAATCCTTACAGGAACTGGCGGACCGGATAACCGTATTTGATGTTGAATTATCCGGTTTTGACTATTTTAAGTCGGGAGTCATTTTTGTTAAATGTGCAGATCGCGATCCAATAATTGAGGTTCACAACAAATTGGAAAAGGTTTTTGTCCAGAAATTGGGGCTTACTAAAAATGAAGATCCTTCCAGGTTTTATCCGCATATCACCATTGCCACCCGGGATCTAAGCGCTGAGTTTTTCGGTAAAGCCTGGGTCGAATTTAAAAACCGGGAATTCCATGCCTCTTTTGAAGCTGAAAGCTTTTTCCTTTTTAAGCATAACGGAAAAACCTGGGATGTCCACCGGAAATTTTTCTTTGTACCGGCGGTTAAGTTTAGCTAATTAAATTACTTCGTTCTTTTTTAACCGCAAAGGGCGCAAAGAAAAAAAAGAACACCGAAATACCTGTGATGTTTTTCTATGAATTGCAAGGCTTTGCGACCTTGAGTAAAATCTTTAAAAACAAACTCAACATCAGTGAAATCAAAGCGCTGATAATTCGTTAAAATTCGTTATTTTAGAGTATAAATTAAAGTTTAATTCCCCCCAGGTTTACATATTCTCCCCCTTACCTGCCAAAAACCATTGGTTGCAGGCAGAAAACAAACAAAATACGGATAAAATTCTTATTGAAATGACCCGGAAAAACAGAATCATCACGCTAATTGACTTCTCTGACAATTCGGAGACTTTAATAAAATTTTCTTCAGAATTCTCTAAGATCATAGATTCAACTGTTGTTTTTGTCCATAAGGTACCGGGGCTTTCCCCCGCTTTGACTGACGCGGACATTAAAAAGCAAGAAATTGATATTGAGAAGGGGGAGGCACTGGACCAATTGAAAGCACTTACCAAAAAATACTTTTTCAGGGAGGGGGAATTCCTTGTTAGCGAAAAAGCCATTTTAACAATTCTTGAGGAACTTAAAAACGAGCATTATTTTGACTGGGTATTTGTGGGATTGCAGGGAAAAGGACTCCTAAAGAAAATTTTTATAGGTAGTACCGCACTAAAAGTTATTGAAGGTTCCGAATTATTGACCGTGGCGGTCCCAATTCAAAAAGAGATTTTTATTCCGCAAAAATTAATTGTAGCGGTTTATTATAAATTCCCGATCAACATTGCTCAATTCAATATCCTGCTGTCCAATTTATCTGAACAGATCAAAGAAATTGAGTTTGTCACCGTAATAACCGAAAATGATGATGAGGATGAATCCATCAAATACCTGCTCGATCTTACACTGATGTATTCTGAATACCATGCCGTGATGAATCCTTTCAAGGGGAAAGATGCTTTTTTGGAAATTATGGATCATATGGCGGATAAAACGGATGCCTTTTTAGTTGTTCTGCAAGGTTCACGCGCACTTTCAGACAGCCAGTTCAAAAAATTCCTGATCAATGACCTGGTTTACAGCAACTCAATTCCATTAATAGTACTCTCAAAATGAACTGGGTCTCTTTAATTTCAGATAATCCATTTTATGAATTTACACTTATTTTAGCCCTTGCGGTACTGCTGGGAGCTATTGGCCAATTGCTCAAACAACCCCTTATTGTTATGTTTATTGTCTTGGGGATACTTGCGGGGCCTTCGGTTTTGGACATTGTCAAATCAAAAGACAATTTTAATTTATTATCTGAAATTGGCATTTCCATATTGCTTTTTATAGTTGGGCTAAAACTTGATTTGCGCATCATCAAGTCTGTTGGGAAAATAGCGTTAATGACGGGTTTGGGCCAAGTGCTGTTCACCTCCCTGTTTGGCTATTTTATTGGCCTGGCTTTAGGATTTTCTTCCCTGCACAGTTTTTACATCGCTGTTGCCCTAACATTTTCAAGTACCATTATTATTGTAAAACTCCTGTCAGACAAAAAAGAGATTGATTCCTTGCACGGCCAAATTGCCATTGGTTTATTGATAGTACAGGATATTTTGGTCATCCTGGTAATGATCGTGATCTCTGCTCTTGGAAATGGCGAGAATACTTCCCTCGCGGAGAATATTATCAAAACCCTGATTTCGGGAATGGCTTTGCTGGCTTTTACATTAATTGCGATGAAATGGATCATCCCGGGGATCAGTGCTTTTTTGGCAAGATCCAGGGAACTGCTTACGCTTTTTGCAATTGCCTGGGCTGTTTCCATGGTAACAGTTGGGGAGCTCACAGGATTTAGTGGCGCTGTGGGGGCTTTCCTGGCGGGAGTGAGCCTGGCTTCGTCAGATTTTAAAGATGTGATAAGCAGCCGTTTGACAAGTTTAAGGGATTTTTTGCTTTTATTTTTCTTTGTCAACCTGGGAGCCGATATCGATCTATCCGATCTTGGAAGCCAGGTTTTCCCGGCATTGATATTTTCTGCTTTTGTATTGATAGGCAATCCCTTGATTGTTTTAATTATTATGGGAATTATGGGCTACAGGAAACGAACTTCATTCCTGGCGGGTTTAACGGTCACGCAAATAAGTGAGTTTTCTTTGATCTTTGCCGCTTTAGGACTTGCTGTTGGGCATATTACCGAGGAAGTGGTGGGATTGATCACCCTGGTAGGTTTGATCACCATCGGACTTTCCACCTATTTAATATTGTACTCACATCAAATTTACGAATTCATCTCCCCTGCCCTTGGTATCTTTCAGCGTAAAATCCCAT
>JAENXB010000338.1 GCA_016649785.1 Flavobacteriaceae bacterium | reverse complement strand
CTCCATGGCTCTGCCTCGAGGTAGTTCATTTCTAAAACTTTAAGTCAGGTATTAATCAATCTTCATGCCGTTGTCCCATCATCATTAAATAAGCCTTTAAAAACCTATCGATTTCACCGTCCATGACAGCTTCTACGTTTCCGGTTTCTTCAGCAGTTCGCACATCTTTCACCAGTTTATAGGGGTGCATCACATAATTTCTTATTTGCGATCCCCATTCAATTTTTAATTTTGAATCTTCTATTTCCCTTCGTTGGGCAAGTTGCTTTTGCAATTCAATTTCATATAACTGGCTTTTTAGCAATTGCATGGCTTTTGTTTTATTTTCCAACTGAGAACGGGTTTCGGAATTCTCCACGACAATCCCGGTAGGAGCGTGGCGCAAACGAACAGCGGTTTCAACTTTATTCACATTTTGTCCTCCCGCACCTGATGAACGCATGGTTTCCCAGGATATATCTGCCGGGTTGATGTCAATTTCAATACTGTCATCTACCAAAGGATATACATAAACTGAGGCAAAAGAGGTATGCCGTTTTGCATTGCTGTCAAATGGGGAAATCCGGACCAACCTATGCACCCCGTTTTCTCCTTTAAGCCACCCAAAGGCATAATCGCCCTCAATTTCTATGGTCACCGTTTTAATTCCCGCAATTTCTCCAGCCTGATAATTGAGTTCCTTGACCTTGAAATTCCTGTTTTCAGCCCAACGCAAATACATGCGCATAAGCATTTCGGCCCAGTCGCAACTTTCAGTACCACCTGCTCCTGCGGTGATTTGAAGGACGGCACTTAAACTGTCCCCTTCTTCAGAGAGCATGTTTTTAAATTCCAGATCTTCAATCAGGCCGACCGCTTTTTGATACATGCTTTCAACATCTTCCTCAGTAGCTTCCTTTTCCTTATAAAACTCGAATATCACCTCAAGATCTTCTACCAGGTTTTCACCCTTGAGATAATCATCTACCCATTTTTTTTCCGCGTTTAATTCACGCATCATAATTTCCGCTTCTTTGGCGTTGTTCCAAAAATCGGGGGCAAAGGTTTTTTCTTCTAAATTGGAAATTTCTATTTGTTTGGCATCAACGTCAAAGATACCTCCTTAACGCTACCAGGCGATCTCTGAGATCCTTTATATGTTCTGAATTGATCATATTTTTTTATTAATTTGATGTAAAAATAGAATTAAACCCCTACACCTAAAACTATTTTATAATAATTTTATAATTTTAAGCTTCCTTAAAAAAGTTTAAATAAAAGCACTTTTCTCTATGTTCCTGTTTTTCAGTATATCTCTTGTCGTAAATGCTCAAATTTTTGAAAAAATGGAAGATATAAAAAAACATGAAGGTTTTTTCGAGTTCTATTATTCAGAAAAGATGACCTTTAGCACAACAAATTCCTGATGGTTCTCCAATTGGAAGTTTTTTTGAAGAATGAGTTTAGGTTCAATAACCTCAAAATAAGGAAAATGAATAGGCCAAAAAAAGTTTGGCTTTCACTAAAAGAATAAAATAATTATTAAAGAATGAAAGAAATAGATTTAAGAAGCGACACGGTAACCCGTCCAACCAAAGAAATGCTGCAAGCTATAATCACCGCAAAAGTTGGTGATGATGTTTATAAGGAAGATCCTTCGGTAAATGAATTGGAGGAAAAACTTGCCAAAATGTTCGGGAAAGATCAGGCGTTGTTTTTTCCTTCCGGCAGTATGGCTAATCAGGCCGCAATAAAACTGCATACCCAACCCGCAGAGCAATTGATCTGTGATAAATGGGCGCACGTATATAATTATGAAGGTGGAGGAGTTTCATTTAACTCCGAAGTTTCCTGTAAATTAGTAGACGGGGCAAGAGGGATGATCACCGCGCAACAGGTTGAAGAAAATATCAATCCGCCGGATTTTTATCACAGTCCGCTTACCTCATTGGTTTGTCTGGAAAATACCACTAATAAAGGCGGTGG
>JAENXB010000382.1 GCA_016649785.1 Flavobacteriaceae bacterium | reverse complement strand
TCTTAAAAGGGATCAATCTTGAGATAAATGCAGGAGAAGTACACGCTATTATGGGACCAAACGGTTCGGGGAAAAGCACCTTGTCTTCGGTAATCGCAGGAAAAGAGGAATTTGAAATGACCAAAGGGGAAATAATCTTTGATGGTATCGATCTAACCCAATTAGACCCGGAAGATCGCGCCCACAAAGGCATCTTTCTATCATTTCAATACCCGGTAGAAATTCCCGGAGTTTCGGTTACCAATTTTATAAAAGCAGCGATAAATGCCCACCGAAAATCACAAGGCCTGGGAGATATGCCGGCCAATGAGATGTTGAAAATGATAAGGGAAAAATCGGAGATGTTGGAAATAGATCGCAAATTCTTATCCCGTTCATTAAACCAGGGATTTTCAGGGGGCGAGAAAAAACGGAATGAAATTTTCCAAATGGCTATGCTCAACCCTAAACTCGCTATTTTGGATGAAACCGATTCAGGATTGGATATAGATGCGCTTAAAGTAGTTGCAAACGGAGTGAACAAGTTACGGAATAAAGACAATGCCATATTGTTAATTACACACTACCAGCGATTGTTGGATTATATCGTCCCTGATGTGGTTCACGTTATGGTTGATGGTAAAATAGTGAAATCTGGCGGTAAAGAACTGGCTTATGAGCTTGAAGAAAGAGGCTACGACTGGTTAAAGCCGGAGCAGGTTTAAGGACTTTTTAAAATTCCTTTGAATTGCTTTTATGTTTCAGAAGGAATATTTTAATACAAAT
Organism: Flavobacteriaceae bacterium; assembly: GCA_016649785.1. Classification (GTDB taxonomy): domain Bacteria; phylum Bacteroidota; class Bacteroidia; order Flavobacteriales; family Flavobacteriaceae; genus Gillisia. The sequence goes on along the minus strand of JAENXB010000382.1, from coordinate 667 downwards.
TCGTAACAAAGTATAGATTTTTCGCTCCGGCGAAAATGACAATTGAAATTATTATGGAATTAAAAGATAAATTAATATCCTCATTTTTGGCTTTTGAAGAAAGTTGTGATGTAGATGCCGATATCCACCTTTTAAGGAGTCAGGCTATAAAGGAATTTGAGGAATTAGGTTTTCCTTCCAAAAAGGAAGAAGCCTGGAAATACACTTCCCTTAATTCGGTACTAAAACCAGATTACAGTGTTTTTCCGAAAAAGGAAAATGTCATAGAATACAGTGATATAAAGAAATATTTAGTCCACAATATAGATACCTATAATTTGGTTTTTATTGACGGAATTTATTCATCGCATTTATCGCAAACCACGCATGACAAAATTGATGTTTGTCTGCTGTCGGCGGCCTTGGCCAAACCCAAATACAAGGGGGTAATAGATACCTATTTCAATAAGGCAATTCCAAAAACAAACGGTTTAACGTCTTTGAATACTGCCTTTTCAAAAGAAGGAGCTTATATTCATATTCATAAAAACCGGGTGGCAGATAAGCCTATTCAAATAATTAATTTTGCTACCGGGAATGAAGCTGCACTGATGATCCAGCCTCGGAATTTAATCGTGGTGGATGAAAATGCTCAGGTTCAAATTATTGAACGTCACCAAAGTTTAAC
>JAENXB010000429.1 GCA_016649785.1 Flavobacteriaceae bacterium | reverse complement strand
CCAAAAACCTTCTAAAACAATCAGTAAAACAAAATGTTATTTCTTTTATAATCCGCATAAACACGGATAAAGTAGTGTATAATGCAATAAGGGTAAAAGGTATGGTGAGTCCGGCATGAGGCTCATTAAGGATTTTAAAAGCCTTGAAAACCTATGATTTGCAGGGCTTTTAAAATTAAGAACTAACAGTTTGCTGAGGGACCTTACTCCTTTCCAGGTTCAAAAAAAGTTTCTCTTTTCTTTAAAAACAGCTAAGTATCATAATTAAATAATATTCACTTCCGTTTCACTTGCTAAATGTCAATCCAACTTTTTCACAAAAAAGGTTTGCTGCTAACTTGAAAAAACTACTTTTGCACCGGCTTTTTAGCTTATCAAATTATCCAGATATTTATAGATATGGAAAGCGAATCACTAATTCTCTTTTTTATAATTGCCCTGGTCCTTGTAGGTGGAGCAATTGTATTTTCAACCCTTGTTGCACCAAATTCATTTAATCCGGCCAAATCGGAACCCTACGAATGTGGAATTCCTACGGAAGGACCGGCATGGATTCAGTTTAACGTGGGTTATTACCTTTTTGCAATTATCTATCTGATTTTCGATGTCGAAACTGTCTTTCTGTTCCCCTGGGCAGTTGTGATGAAATCAATCGGACTGAGGGCATTTATCGAAATCATAATTTTCTTTTTCATACTTGGTCTTGGACTATTGTATGCATGGAAAAAAGGAGCTTTGAAATGGGTGTAATTAAATCAATGAAAGATGAAGATTTCGGAGATAATGAATCTCTTGAACTCTTGAAAACGTCAGGTAACAATTTCTTCCTGACCAGTATCGACAATCTCCTGAACTGGGGTCGTTCGAACTCGGTGTGGCCACTCACCTTTGCAACCAGCTGTTGCGGAATAGAGATGATGGCTGCCGGTGCTTCGCGTCACGACTTTGCCCGCTTTGGAATTGAAGTATACCGTGCTTCGCCGCGACAGGCTGATGTAAT
>JAENXB010000268.1 GCA_016649785.1 Flavobacteriaceae bacterium | reverse complement strand
TTACGGTGCGGATGTAAGCGGACCTGTTTTTAAACGAATTGCCCAGAAAATTTATACGGATACTCCTGTTGAAGATGAGCTCGAATCCCTTGAAATAGAAAATGATGCGATTTCGAAGGATTTTGAAAAATATTTTACCACCGCTCAGGAAGACCTGAAATTAATGCCAAACGTAGTAGGTATGCCAATAATGGATGCATTGGCACTATTAGAAAATTTGGGATTAGAGGTTAGGGTTGAGGGAAAAGGAAATGTAAAAAATCAATCCATTAAACCCGGAGAAAAAATAAATAGTAATAAAAAAGTAAAACTTAGTTTAAGTTGAAGAAGTTAAAGGACATATTATACAAAGTTCCCATGGAATCTGTTACAGGTAATACCGCTGTGACGGTTAATTCCATTCAATACGATTCAAGAAAAGTTGAGTTAAATGATGTTTTTGTGGCCGTAAAAGGAATAATTTCCAACGGACATGATTATATTAATACTGCAGTTGAGCAGGGGGCATTGGCGATAATTTGTGAAGATTTGCCCAAGAAAATTGTAAATGGGGTAACCTATGTGCAGGTGGAAAACTCTCAAACTGCCCTGGCTTTTATGGCAGCTAATTATTATGACAATCCTTCAGAAAATTTAAAGCTGGTTGGGGTTACCGGTACAAATGGCAAAACCACCGTAGCCACACTATTATATCATTTATTTAGTAAAGCTGGATTTAAGGTTGGCTTGCTTTCCACCGTAAATATTATGGTTGCAGACAAAACATATCCTTCAACCCATACTACCCCGGATTCACTAATGATAAATTCCTATTTAAAGAAAATGAATGAGGAAGGGGTGGAATTTTGTTTTATGGAAGTGAGTTCCCACGGAATAGCTCAAAAACGAACCGAAGCATTACACTTTGCAGGAGGGATTTTCACCAATTTAACCCATGAACATTTAGATTATCACAAAACTTTTGCTGAATACAGGGATGTCAAAAAGTCGTTTTTTGATCAATTACCTGCATCGGCTTTCGCATTGGTGAATGTAGATGATAAAAATGGGCCGGTCATGATTCAAAATACGCCTGCCAGAAAATATACCTATGCATTAAAATCTTATGCAGATTATAGCGCACGCATCCTTGAAAATCAATTCTCGGGATTATTGCTGAAGTTGAATGGAGATGAAGTCTGGTCCAAACTCATCGGGAATTTTAATGCTTACAATATTTTGGCAATTTATGCTACAGCAGATCTTTTGGGATTGGAAAAGGGAGAAAACCTTCGGCTTATCAGTGAACTTGAATCGGTTGCAGGGAGATTTCAATATTTTATAACCAAACATAAAATTACCGCAATTGTAGATTACGCACATACTCCCGATGCCCTGAAAAATGTGCTGGAAACCATAAATTTCATCCGATCAAAAAACGAAGAATTGATTACCGTAGTGGGTTGTGGCGGAGACAGGGATAAGACCAAAAGGCCTGAAATGGGGCATATTGCCTCGGCTTTGAGCACTAAAGTGATTTTTACAAGTGATAATCCCAGAACTGAAGATCCGGAGAAAATATTATTGGATGTTGAAGCCGGAGTTGATCCACAGGATTTTAAAAAAACAATGACGGTTGTAAACAGAAAACAGGCCATAAAAACAGCCTGCCAACTGGCGCAACCGGGTGATATAATTTTGATAGCCGGGAAAGGTCATGAAACCTACCAGGAAGTAAATGGGAAAAGAACCGATTTTGATGATTTTAAAATTGTGAACGAATTTTTAAACCAACTGGATAAATAATAACTCCCCTTTTTTGAAAAGGGTTTGTAAAGGAAGATATGTTATACTATTTGTTTAATTTTTTAGATGAACAATACCAACTGCCGGGTGCGGGGTTGTTTGAATTCATTTCATTCCGTTCGGCAATGGCCATAATATTTTCGTTGGGCATTTCTACCATTTACGGTAAAAAAATTATCAATTATTTACTCAAGAAGCAGGTAGGGGAAAGCGTTCGCGATTTGGGATTAAAGGGTCAAAGCGAAAAAGCGGGAACTCCTACTATGGGGGGGCTTATCATTATAATCGCCACCCTTATTCCGGTTTTACTATTCGCAAAATTGGATAATATATATGTGATCCTTTTGATAGTTACCACCTTATGGATGGGTGCAATTGGGTTTTTAGACGATTATATTAAAACCTTTAAAAAAGATAAAGAAGGATTAAAAGGCATATTTAAAGTAATTGGCCAGGTTGGGCTAGGGATTATTGTGGGAACCACAATGTATTTTCACCCTGGGATCACCGTGAAAGAAGTATCCAACATATCTGCAATTACCAATGTACAAATAATAGAAGGCGGGGAAATTTCTTCCGGGAAGGAATTAAAAAGTACCATGACCACAATTCCTTTTGTAAAAAACAACGAATTTAATTATACCAGCCTTATTACCTGGATAAACCCTTCACTGGCTAAATACGCCTGGCTCATCTTTATTCCTATTGTTATTTTTATAGTTACGGCAGTCTCCAACGGCGCCAATTTAACTGACGGAATTGACGGCCTTGCGGCAGGTTCTTCGGCAATTATTGTGCTCACTTTGGGGGTTTTTGCCTGGGTGTCCGGTAACATTATTTTCTCAGATTACTTGAATATTATGTACATCCCAAGATCGGGAGAAATGACCATTTTTATTACTGCTTTTGCCGGAGCACTGGTGGGATTTCTCTGGTACAACACTTTTCCCGCGCAGGTTTTTATGGGAGATACGGGAAGTTTGACAATTGGTGGGATAATCGCTGTAATTGCCATTGCCACCAGGAAAGAACTGCTTATCCCAATACTTTGCGGAATTTTTCTGATAGAAAACCTTTCAGTAGTAATGCAGGTTGGCTGGTTTAAGTTCACCAGGCGAAAGTATGGAGAAGGCAGGCGAATATTTTTAATGTCGCCTTTGCATCATCATTATCAAAAGTTGGGATTACATGAAAGTAAGATTGTAGTGAGGTTTTGGATCGTCGGAATTTTTCTCGCAATTGTTACGGTGGTGACCTTGAAGTTGAGGTAGAGTTTTAGTGAAGAGTGGAAAGTGAAGAGTGGAGAGTGAAGAGAATATAGCGAGAAGGCCAATGTTGGGAAACAAATCCCTCTTCTCCCTTTAGGGCCGGGGTAAACGGAAGTTGTTTGTTGTTTGTAGTTAGAAGAGTGGAAAGT
>JAENXB010000383.1 GCA_016649785.1 Flavobacteriaceae bacterium | reverse complement strand
TTGGGATCTCCCACCAACAATCCAACATTGTCAAAATCCTCGGCAGTTGCGGCCGGGGCAAAATCTTCCAGGTGTTTTATAACATCTGCAATTAACATAGTTTAGTATTTTAATTCAAATATAAATATTATACATTCGTAATAATGATTATACTTCGAAAAATCCTGTTCCCATTCGCTTTATTATATGGCATTGTGATGCTGCTGCGAAATTTTCTATATGATATTAGGGTATTTAAATCCAGTTCATTCCCGTTCCCGGTAATTTGTGTAGGGAATTTAAGCGTTGGGGGAACCGGGAAATCCCCAATGATAGAATACCTGCTCACGCTACTGATATCAAATTATAAAACCGCAACCCTGAGCCGTGGCTATGGCCGTAATTCCAGTGGATTTCATCTTTTGGATGGAAGCGAAACAGCAGAAATGGTAGGGGATGAGCCCTTGCAATTTAAATCCAAATTCAGGCGCGCGATAGTTGCAGTGGACGAAAAACGAACAAGAGGGATTTCCCTGTTGCAATCCAGTTGTTCTCCCGATGTGATCCTATTGGATGACGCTTTCCAGCACCGAAAAGTAGAAGCGGGATTAAATATTATTTTGACTACCTATAATGAATTATATATAGACGATTTTATTTTGCCCACAGGCAACTTAAGGGAACCTGCATCTGGTGCTCAACGTGCACAGATAATAGTGGTGACAAAGTGCCCAAAAAATATGACGGTCAAAAAACAGGTCAAAATAAGAAAAGGGCTTAAGCTGAAGGATTATCAAAAATTATTCTTCAGTTATATAGAATATAGCAACAAGGTTTATAGTGAAAAACCGGGGAAGTTGATAAGTTCCATTTCAGATGAAAAAATAACCCTGGTAACGGGAATTGCAAATCCACAACCTCTATGCGATTATCTCGATCAACTTCACATTGATTTTGAGCATTTAAATTTTCCCGATCATCATAAATTTACAAAGGGGGATTTAAATCAAATAATGGAAGCTCCATTGGTTTTAACAACGGAAAAGGATTTTATGAGATTAAAAGGAGTTATAACTCATCCAAATTTGTATTACATTCCTATTAAAATGAAATTTTTAGGCAGCAAGGCCCTGGAATTTGACCAACAAATTGAGCGATATGTCTTAAATAAAAAATGAGGTGCATTGCACCCCATTTTAGTATTTGGCTAATTCAAACTATATATTCTTTATCACTATCAACCGACAAAACTAAAAATTTGACGACAAAAGCCTCCCAACCCTTGTAAACACAAGGGATGTTTTGAGAAACAAAAAACCTACCTCTCCATATTTTAGAATAATTCGACTTGAATATTTGGAGGTTTAGTTCTTTTTAGTCGTTTTGTGTATGTCCTACGACTGTTCTCAATTACCCAAAACACGTCCAAATTGCTTATC
>JAENXB010000212.1 GCA_016649785.1 Flavobacteriaceae bacterium | reverse complement strand
GCGGGAACTGGACTCGAACCAGCGACCTTCGGGTTATGAGCCCGACGAGCTACCTACTGCTCTATCCCGCGATATATTGTTAATCTCTAAGATGTCAAATTTAAATAAGCTTACTCGCTTACAAGCTTTCTGCGTTATTGGAGTGCAAATATACAACTGATTTATTGCTCCTGCAAAGAAATTTTTAAAAAATTATTGAGCGATCCAGGTAATGGCTTCCATCCTGTTTTTATTGGAAAAAGACCTGATCTCGGCATTCATGACTAAGTCTTTGACTGCCATCACATTTTGGAACCAAACCAGGTCGGTTACAAGTGCGATTTTCTGAAATTGACCCGCATGCTTAAGTGTAAAAAACAGGTCTTTTAAAAAAGCTGCCAATGAAATTGTGCTGCCCGTCCTGATCTCAATGAATACATTTATCTTTTTATTCTCCTTCAACCTTTCCAAAATAATCGCGTGCACCTCATGAACGAGCTCGTCATTTAAATTCGATTCAATTAAAACTCCCACAACGTGATCGGCAAATTTAAAAGTTGAAACCATGGTATTATAAAAAATTGATACTTAGTCTAACTTAAAAATCAGTTTAATATTTGATTTGTTCAAAAATAAAAATTCTCCTTACTGTCCAATATTTCTGGCTTCAAATTCCAGTAATTCATTGTTTTCAAATCTCATATAAATTTCGATGGGATTACAGCAGATCTCGCAGTCTTCTATATAGGTTTGTTTGCGCACAGAAGTATCCAGGAGCATGGAAATTTCTTCCCAACAATAAGGACATTGAAAGAAGTGTTCCTGCATAACAATCAATTTTTATAACTTTTCACCGGGGAAATAAAACTTGAATTCAACCTATAATAAAATCCCTTTTATTGATCAATGCTTTAAGTGCTTAAGTAAAAAGCACTTAAAGCAAAAGAAAACTTTAAAACGGAGCTTTAATGACCAAAATAGCATAGCTCGTTTGAAATTTCTCTGTTTATATAAAAAAGTTACCGTTTTACCTCACTATTAAAACTGAAGTCTACTTTATTTTAGTCATTTTAGGAACTCAAAATTTTATGAACTTATTAGTCAAGAATCTCTTTAAATGTGAGTTAAATTAAGAGATTACTTCCAATTCCTGTTGTAATACCTCCCAGGATTTCATAAGATCTTCAACCTCTTTCTTTTTGGCTTGATAATTTTCCAAAAATTTAGGTTTGGCTATTGCAGTTGCATAATTGGAGGCCATCTCAAGATCTTTCGTCTTTAACTCCTTTTCCAGTTTATTGATTTTAGCCTCGGTATTGCTCAATTTATTATTGAGGGATTTGAATTTTTTCTGATCGTTGTAGGCTTGTTTGCTATTGGAATTTTTTGAATCGTCTTTTTGGATCTTATCCTTTTTTTCTATCGCCCTCATGTTTTCCACATTGCGCTGTTCCAGATAATAATTTATATCGCCTAAATATTCCCTTATTTTTTTGTTTTTAAACTCATATACCGTGTCGGTCAGGTTTTGAAGGAAATCCCTGTCATGAGAAACCAGGATCAGGGTACCCTGAAAACTTTTGAGGGCATCTTTCAATACGTTCTTAGATTTTATGTCCAGGTGATTGGTAGGCTCATCCATGATTAGCACGTTGAATGGCTGAAGCATCAATTTACATAGCGCCAAACGGTTTCTTTCGCCTCCTGAGAGCACTTTTACCTTTTTGCTCACTTCGTCCCCCTTGAATAGAAAGGAACCCAATAAATCACGCACCTTGCTGCGTGTAGCTTCATTTGCGCCATCTATCATGGTATCCAAAACGGTTTTTTCGCCATCCAGGTAATCGGCCTGGTTTTGAGCGAAATAACCCAATTGCACGTTGTGTCCTAATTTTAAAACCCCATTATGAGAGATCTCATCGACAATAATTTTTGCCAGGGTAGATTTCCCTTGCCCGTTTTGTCCTACGAAAGCAATTTTACTTCCGCGTTCGATAAGCAGATCAATATGTTCGAGAACCTGGGATTCCCCATAGGCTTTTCCGATATTTACCGCTTCTATCACCACTTTTCCCGGTTGTAACGAAACAGGGAACTTTACATTCATTACTGAATTGTCATCCTCATCTACCTCGATCCTGTCAATTTTATCCAGTTTTTTGAGAAGCGATTGTGCCATTGAAGCTTTGGACGCTTTGGCCCGGAACTTCTCGATCAGCTTCTCGGTTTGTTCAATTTGCTTTTCCTGATTTTTCTGGGAAGCCAATTGTTGTCCGCGAAGTTCCTGGCGAAGTTCTAAATATTGAGAATAGGATTTTTTAAAATCGTATATTTTACCCAACGAGATTTCGATTGTCCGGTTGGTAACATTATCCAAAAACATTCTATCGTGGGAAACTATTATTACACAACCCGGATAATTGGTTAAAAAGGATTCCAGCCAGATAATAGATTCAATATCCAGGTGGTTGGTAGGCTCATCCAGCAATAAAATATCATTGTTTTGCAACAGGAGTTTTGCCAGTTCAATTCGCATCCTCCAGCCACCGGAAAAAGTATCGGTGACCTTGTCAAACATTTCTCTTTCAAACCCCAGTCCCATCAGGACTTTTTCAGTATCCCCCTGGTAATTATAGCCACCTATAATTTCATATTGATGGGTAATCTCACTTAGATCCTGAATGAGTTGCGTATAATCATCACTTTCATAATCGGTGCGCGTTGTAAGCTGTCCGTTTATGTAGTCTATTTTTTTCTCAATAATTTTTATTTCTTCAAAGGCTTGTTGTGCCTCATCAACCACAGTTCTTCCCTGCACAAAATCTATATCCTGTTTTAAAAACCCAATTCTAAGTTCCTTATCCTTGGCGATTTGCCCGGTATCAGCTTCCTGTTCTCCCGAGAGTATTTTAAGCATGGTCGATTTCCCCGCTCCGTTCTTTCCTATAAGACCCACGCGGTCTCCGGCCCCTAATCTAAAGGTGATTTGATCAAAAAGGGACTCTCCTCCAAAGGATATCGATAAATTATGAATGTTAAGCATTTGTATTGACTGTTATTTTTGTAAAGATGACTAATTTGCAAAAGTAAATAAATAGAAATGAAATTCCTAAAAGGAACTAAATTATACAGCATTTTGACAGGCACTTGTCCTGTGTGCCAGGAAGAAAGCATGTACAAGGAACCCAATCCGTATAAATTGCGAAAAATTTTTAAGATGCATGAGCGCTGCTCGCATTGCCACACAAAATACAAAATAGAACCTTCATTTTTCTTCGGCGCTATGTACGTGAGTTATGGACTGGGAGTTGCCATTGCGGTCGCGGCCTTTATTGTGGTTTATTTTTTTTTTGGAGGCGGACTTATGGCAACTTTTATAGGTATAATTGGCACGTTGGTAGTTTTAATGCCTATAATAGTACGTGTATCAAGAAATATCTGGATCAACTTGTTTCTGAATTACAGAAAACCGGATTAATATTTCTTGTCAAATCGCCTGATATCTATATCTATTGGCAAAGCTGTGTCTTTTTCAATAAAACCGACAAGTTGCTTTGCAACCGTAGGCGCTATGAGTACCCCGCGGCTTCCAAAACCATTGCAACAATATAATTGCCTGTGTTTTGGATGTTGCCCAACCAGCGGTTTTCTATCGGAAGTTGCAGGACGTATCCCGGCCACCTGATCTATCACCTCAAATTCACAGGTAATTATTTTTGAAAGTTGGCTTAACAACTTGTCTTTTGCCTCTGGGGTAGGGGTTTCCGTTTTATCCACATTATCATAGGTGGCACCAACTTTATATAAATGATTTCCCAGCGGAAGAATAAATACCGAAGATTTTACCGCCACCTCCAGATTGAGATCCTTCGCTTTGATTATAAGATATTCCCCTTTATTTCCGCGTAGCGGAAGATAATTGAAATAAGGGTTTTTAGTCAAGCCGAAGCCATCGCAAAAAATAACCCGTCTTGCCTGAATGCCCTTATAAGCACATCCATTCTCCTGAAGTTCCAATTGATCGTATTCAAAATCTGCAGATTCAAAGGAATCCAAATTTCCCAAATATTCCTTATATTTTTCCAGCAACAATTTTGTGTTAACCGTACCCGTGTTTTTCACCCGGCCGAAGGAATTATCTGAAGGAATATTGGGATTGATCGAAGGAACCAGGTCAGGATCCAGAAACAGCGAAATAAATGGTTTGTCCATTGCGGTAAACCAGTTGTTTTGTTCCTCTACCGAATTAAATTTCCTGTAAATGGGAAGTTTATGGACCAGTCCTGTTTTCAGCTTGTTTTCCAAACCTTTATAGAATGGCAAAGCCAACTGCATTTGCTCATTTGCTTGCCAGGCCAGGGTAAAGCGTTTTAGAATTATGGGATTAAATACACCACCGGCCACCGTTGAAGATGATTGTGAATGGTTTTCAAAAACTTTGATGGTTTTTCCCAGTTTCAAGAGTTCCTCCGAAACTGCAATTCCGCTTAAACCCGCGCCCACAATAATATAATCCGTCATAATTTAAAATCAAAAAACGCCCCGGAATTTCCGGAGCGTTAAATTAGTTATTTTGATTTGTGGTTAATTAATAATTCCACATATCCTGCTCAAAATTGCGGATTTGTTCTTTGATACGTTCCGATTCCAGAAGCTGCATGAAAGCGTTAGCGGTTATATAATCATTGACTC
>JAENXB010000110.1 GCA_016649785.1 Flavobacteriaceae bacterium | reverse complement strand
TCGATATTCTTCATGCAGATATTTTTTATAAACCTGCGCATAAATATATTTTTGAAGCTATTATTAAACTGTTTGAAAATACCGAGGCCATTGACTTATTAACAGTTTCTAATCAACTGAGAAAAGATGGGAAATTAGAGCAATGCGGTGGTGAATATTATCTCATTCAACTCACTCAAAAAGTATCTTCATCGGCACATATCGAGTTTCACGCCCGCATCATTTTGCAGAAATTCATTCAGCGGAGTTTGATAAAAATTTCCAATGAAATAATTGAACAATCTTACGATGAAACCACCGATGTTTTTGACCTTTTAGATACCGCAGAATCCAAATTGTATGAAGTAACTCAAGGAAACATAAAGCGTTCTTCGGAAACTGCGCATAGTTTGGTGATCCAGGCAAAAAACAGGATCCAGGAAATATCAAATAAAGAAGGTTTAAGCGGCGTGCCTTCAGGTTTTGATAAACTGGATAAATTGACTTCAGGATGGCAACCAAGTGATTTAATTATTATCGCTGCACGTCCCGGGATGGGTAAAACCGCCCTTACATTATCAATGGCCAGAAATATCGCAGTACAACACAATATTCCTGTAGCTTTTTTCTCCCTGGAGATGTCCGCGGTGCAATTGATTACCCGTTTAATATCTTCTGAAACCGGCTTAAATTCAGAAAAGCTAAGGACCGGAAACCTTGAAACCCATGAATGGGAGCAGCTGAACGTAAAAGTGAAGGATTTGGAGAAAGCTCCTCTATTTATTGATGATTCGCCTTCCTTATCAATATTCGATTTACGGGCAAAAGCAAGACGTTTATCTTCACAACATGGAATAAAACTACTGGTTGTAGATTATTTGCAATTGATGACTGCCGGAAGTTCTGTAAAAGGAGGGAATAGGGAACAGGAAATTTCAACCATTTCCAGGAATTTAAAAGCCCTGGCTAAAGAACTCAATATTCCGGTAATCGCCCTTTCCCAATTGTCCCGGGCAGTTGAAACCCGTGGAGGAAGTAAGCGGCCTTTGTTAAGTGATTTGAGGGAATCCGGGGCGATTGAACAGGATGCCGATATTGTTTCTTTTATATACAGACCCGAATATTACAAAATTGATGAATGGGACGACGAAGAACGTTCACCTACTGCGGGCCAGGGGGAATTTATTGTGGCCAAACACCGTAACGGTGGCCTGGAAAGCATTCGATTGAAATTTGTTGGCCATCTCGGAAAATTTGATAACTTAGATGACTTTGACTCTCCATTCGAGTTTAACTCAAAAATGAATGAAGCAGCAAATGATGATACCTTTAAAAAATCCAAATTGCCAAATCCAAGTGCAGATGAGGCATTTGGAAGTTCTATGAATGGAGATTTTAACGATGATGAGGATAATGACGTACCTTTCTAAAACCAAATATCCGGTAGGCAGCTCTACTTCTTACCGGCTTTTCTGTGATCAATTAACTTTTTGTTTTTCCACGGAACAATTTCATTTAAAATTTCAAAAAATAGAGATGAACAGCATGAGAAAATTATTTCTTATGCTGTTCTTATTTTTGTCTTCATCCTATTTATTTGCCTCCGGGATCTTTATTCCTATGGATGCCAAGGGACAAACCAATCATTTAAAAGCTTACGGGATTACTTATTACGCCCTTGAAAATGGATTAAATGTCCAGTGGCTTTTAAATTACCGCGGAGGATCTTTTTTGATTTCCGATACTGAAGCATTGCGCCGGGAATGCCAGATTCGCGGGGTTTCCTTTGAAATTATAAGCGACACTAAGGTTCAATCTATTTTAGAAGGCATTCAAAGTCCATCAAGTAATATGGAAGCTGTTATCCTGGAAAAAGCCCCTAAAATTGCTGTTTATGCTCCCCAGGGGAATAAACCATGGGACGATGCTGTTACTATGGTGCTTACCTATGCCGAAATTCCCTATGAAACTATTTACGATGAGGAAGTATTAGGCGATGCCTTGCTATTGTATGATTGGTTGCATTTGCACCATGAAGATTTTACCGGGCAATATGGAAAATTTTATAGGAATTACAGGAGTACACCCTGGTATATTCAGGAAAAAGCAGAAGCAGAAGCTTTGGCTTCAAAATTGGGATATAAGAAGGTTTCAGAAGAAAAATTAGCTGTCGCCTTAAAAATTAAAAATTTTGTAATAGGGGGCGGGTTTATGTTTGCCATGTGCAGCGCATCCGACAGTTTTGATATAGCTCTGGCAGCTGAAGGCGTGGATATTGCCGAACCCATGTTCGATGGGGATCCAAGCGAGCCCGGATATCAGGCAAAATTAGATTATGATAAAACTTTTGCCTTTACCGGTTTTGAGCTGGAACGAAGCCCGATGGTTTATGAATTTTCTTCCATAGATATGACCGAAAAACGTCAAATTTCAACAGAGAATGATTATTTTACCCTGATGGAATTTTCTGCAAAATGGGATCCTGTTCCAACAATGCTCAATCAAAATCATACCGTTCTGGTCAAGGGATTTATGGGTCAAACAACGGCTTTTGCTCCCTCTACCCTAAAATCCACAGTTTTGGTATTGGGGGAGAATAAACTGAATGGCGAAGCGCGATACATTCATGGAATTAAAGGAAAAGGTTTTTTTACATTCTATGCGGGTCATGATCCCGAAGATTATCAGCATAGGGTAGGGGATCCAAAAACGGAATTGGAACTTCATCCCAATTCTCCGGGTTACCGTCTTATTTTAAATAATGTGCTTTTTCCCGCAGCGAAAAAGAAAAAGCAAAAAACTTAGATAGGTTTTATTTCCTATCACTAATTACTTATGGAAAAAGCAGATAATTTCTACAAGAAGATTACCAAGACGATTTTCATCGCATTACTGATGCTTTCAGCTTTTGCCCTTATTATTTTTCATGCCAACTTTTTTCTGTTAGTATTCGCAGGGATCTTTTTTTCGGTTTTATTGAACTTTTCTTCCAACTGGATCGTTCAGAAAACCAATATGAAATATGGTTTAGCCTTGTTTTTAATTCTCCTAATTTTAGTTGGGCTGCTGTATCTTATGATAATATTAATAGGACCCTCCATGGCGGAGCAGGCACAGGAAATGACAGATGCTCTGCCCAAATCCCTAGAAGGTCTCAAGGAACGAATTACAGAAACCTCTGTTGGCCGCAACTTATTCGAAAAATTACCTAGCGATCTTGGAGCGTTAATAGAAGATAGAGGGCAGGTAATATCCCGTATCTTAGGTTCCTTCTCAACAACTATAGGGGCAATTGCAAATTTTTTTATTATTATTGTTACCGGAATTTTTTTAGCCTCCAATCCAGGTATCTACACAAAGGGTTTTATTAGATTGTTTCCACTGCAATTTCGTCCCCGCTTAAAAGAGGTTATGGATAAAACACAAAATACCCTAAGCCTATGGATGATGGCCAAATTAATTTCAATGCTTGTAGTTGGAGTTTTTACAGCCATTGGCCTGGCAAGTCTTGGGATGCCAATGCCTTATGCTCTTGCGTTGATGGCTGGCTTATTTTCTTTTATCCCGAACATAGGCCCGTATCTGGCTCTCGCTCCGGCTGTATTGATTGCTCTGTTGCAGGGAGGTAATATGTTTATATATGTACTTATTCTTTATTTTGGAATTCAAATAGTGGAAAGTTACCTAATTACTCCTATGATCGAAAAGAAAATAGTACATCTCCCGCCGGCCCTCACTCTTTTTTGGCTGGTACTTTTAGGAATACTTACCGGGATTCTTGGACTCATAATGGCTACTCCTATTCTTGCCGCTCTTATTGTGATTATTGGAGAATTATATGTTAAGGACAATCTCGAATCTTATTTACTTCAGGGGGAAACGGGTGATCCAAAACGTGAAACCAAGGAAGTAGATTATAATAAGAAAAATGGTTCTCCAGACAGTCAAGAAATAAAGAAATAACTACTACAGATGCCTTGGTTAACATTAGGTAACTAGAACTTGTACTTACAGCTATTGGCAATCGAAGTTTAAAAAATAAAAGATCCGGTACTTTTTGAGAACCGGATCTTTCTAAGAACGTTAATTGGGTATTTAATTTATTTTACTTTGTCAACAATAGCTTTAAACGCATCAGGGTGGTTCATAGCTAAATCGGCTAATACCTTTCGGTTTAAGTCGATATTGTTAGCTTTTACACCTCCCATGAATTGAGAATAAGACATTCCATATAATCTGGCTCCGGCATTAATACGGATGATCCAAAGTGAACGAAAATTTCTTTTCTTGGTTTTACGGTCTCTGTAAGCGTATAACATCGCTTTGTCAACCGCGTTTTTAGCTACTGTCCAAACGTTTTTACGACGTCCAAAGTAACCTTTTGCTAGCTTTAGAACCTTTTTTCTTCGGGCTCTCTTAGCAACTGAATTTACTGATCTTGGCATAATTTTACATTTTTTTGAAGTAGGCGGTCTTTATGACTCTTTTCAAATTGATGTTCTCATTTCTGAGATCTCAATTCTTTTTTGCCTCGCTCCAGGGTTATTAAATTGTTAAAACCATCAAAACGGTTCAAATTACTTTAAACGTAATTGAAGTTTGATACTTTTTTTGTCGGCATCATGTACCAAAGTACTATGCGTTAAAGCAAGCTTGCGTTTTTTAGACTTCTTTGTTAGAATGTGGCTTTTAAACGCGTGCTTCCTTTTTATTTTACCTGTACCGGTAAGCTTGAACCGCTTTTTGGCACTGGATTTCGTTTTCATTTTAGGCATGCTCTTGTGTATTTATAATTAACGTTCTTACTTTCTTATTTTGTTTTTCTGGGAGACATAAACATGGTCATACGTTTACCTTCCAATTTTGGCATTTGTTCTACTTTGCCAATTTCCTCTAAATCCTGGGCTAGCCTAAGAAGTAAAATCTGGCCCTGATCTTTAAAAACAATAGACCGACCTTTAAAAAATACGAAAGCTTTGAGCTTTGCGCCATCTTTCAAAAATTTTTCGGCATTCTTCCTTTTAAATTCATAATCGTGATCATCGGTTTGTGGACCAAATCGAATTTCTTTCACAACCACTTTGGTAGCTTTAGCCTTTAATACCTTTTCTCTCTTCTTTTGCTCATAGAGAAACTTCTTGTAGTCCATAACCTTGGCTACAGGTGGGCTGGCATTTGGGGAAATCTCCACTAAGTCCAGCTCTTGTTCTTCCGCAATTTCCAAGGCTCTCTTTGTTGGATAAACTCCAATTTCAACATTGTCCCCAACAAGGCGAACCTCGTCAGATCGGATTTTCCCGTTAATGCGGTGTTGGTCTTCTTTAATCTCTCTAAGCGGTCGCTTGGATCTTTTTCTACGTATTGCTATGGCTACTATTTTTTAATTAAACTTCAAACGCTTTAAGCGTCTTTTTTATTTCTTTATTTATCATTTCGGCAAATTCTTCTATAGACATAACCCCTATATCACCTTCACCATGCTTGCGTACAGAAACTGTTCCGTCTTTCTCTTCCTGTTCCCCAACGATTAACATATAAGGAATTTTGCTCATTTCAGCCTCACGAATCTTCTTACCAATGGTGTCATTTCGATTATTTGCCGAAGCGCGAATTTCGTCATTTTCTAGCGAAGTCAAAACTTTTTGTGAGTATTTTTCAAATTTCTCACTAAGAGTGAGAATAACTGCCTGTTCCGGGATTAACCAAAGCGGGAAATTACCCCCGGTATTTTCCAATAATACCGCAATAAATCGTTCCATACTTCCAAACGGAGCCCTGTGAATCATAACGGGACGGTGCATTTCGTTATCACTTCCCTTGTAAGTCAGGTCAAAACGTTCGGGCAAATTATAATCAACCTGAATTGTTCCAAGTTGCCAGCTTCTGCCTAAGGCATCTTTTACCATAAAATCCAGTTTTGGGCCATAAAAAGCTGCTTCCCCTTTTTCGATCACATAATTCAGTCCTTTTTCATTTGCAGCTGAAATAATTGCATTTTCGGCTTTATCCCAAACTTCATCGCTTCCTATGTACTTTTCCTTGTTTTCAGGATCCCTTAGAGAAACCTGTGCGGTAAAATCATCAAAACCTAAAGTATCAAATACATATAAGGTAAGGTCAATTACTTTTTTAAACTCCTCATCCAATTGATCTGGGGTACAAAATATATGAGCATCATCCTGGGTAAATCCGCGTACCCTGGTTAAACCGTGAAGTTCCCCGCTTTGTTCATATCTGTATACAGTTCCAAATTCTGCAAAACGTTTCGGTAAATCCCGGTAACTCCAGGGAGATGAATTGTAAATTTCGCAGTGATGCGGACAGTTCATCGGTTTCAGCATAAATTCTTCACCCTCATTTGGGGTTTTAATTGGCTGAAAACTATCTGCGCCATATTTTTCGTAATGTCCCGAGGTAACATAAAGTTCTTTTTGGCCAATATGTGGGGTAACCACCATTTCATACCCTGCCTTTTTTTGTGCTTTTTTCAAAAAGTTTTCCAGGCGCTCCCGTAATGCAGCTCCTTTTGGTAACCATAAAGGTAAACCTAAACCAACTTTTTTTGAAAAAGTAAAAAGTTCCAGTTCTTTTCCCAATTTGCGGTGATCTCGTTTCTTGGCCTCTTCCAGCAATTCAAGATACTCCTTGAGATCCTTTTGTTTCGGGAAAGAAGTGCCATAAATCCTGGTGAGTTGAGGTTTTTTTCATCCCCACGCCAGTAGGAACCCGAGGCACTCATCAATTTTACGGCTTTTATGATCCCTGTATTGGGAATGTGTCCTCCGAGACATAAATCGGTAAAAGTGTCGTGATCGCAAAAAGTGATCGTTCCATCTTCAAGATTTTCTATCAATTCTACCTTAAATGGATTGTCCTGGTCTTTATAAAATTTTAGGGCATCCGCTTTAGAAGCGGCGCGCATCTTGAAATCGTGCTTTCCTCTGGCAATCTCCAGCATTTTTGCCTCAATCTTAGGGAAATCGTTTTCAGATATTTTCTGTTCTCCAAAATCTATATCGTAATAAAACCCGTTGTCAATTGCTGGTCCTATAGTGAGCTTGGCGCCCGGGTACAACATTTCAATGGCTTGCGCCATCACGTGTGATGTAGAGTGCCAAAATGCTTTTTTGCCTTCCTTGTCATTCCAGGTATATAATATAAGACTGCCGTCGGATGTTAAAGGCGTGGAGGTTTCTATAATAGTATCATTGAATTTTGCCGAAATTACATTCCTTGCAAAGCCCTCACTTATGCTTTTGGCTACCTCCATAGGAGTAATGCCACTTTCAAATTCCTTAACAGTGCCGTCCGGCAAACTTATCTTTATCATGTTCCTTATTATTATAGGGCAAAGGTAATATGTTAAATGCGGTTGCACAATATACAGACATATATATATTCAGGATTTCTTATTTGGGTGTTCCCCACATCCAAAAATGTGGGGCCGGGCTATCCGTTCTATCTTTTGGCGGCCATTTGGTCTATTTTTATTTGGTCGTTCAGGTATATAATGAAGGTTGAAGTTAATAAGAAATGTTTGGATTAGGCCGCCAAAAGGATATTACTGCTATCCCTAACACAATTTAGCCTGGAGAGGGGGGAAGTTGTAAATTATAAGGGAACTCCCTTTGGCTGTTTCAATTTTTTTTTTCTATCTATTAAGGTGACAGCAATATAATGACACATAAAATTATATAATAATTTATGGATCAAGACAATAGTCTTTCACCTATTGTCTATATTCTTTCGTCTGCTTAATAGTTACCTCATTTTAATGGCTGTGCTATTTTATTTTAAGTTGTAATGCATATATTTTCAACGGATTACAATTTTGAAACAAAATATTCTTCAGAAACACCAATAATATAGTTGGAAGTTGTAAAATCCAGGTTATATTTGCAGCCGCTTAAACAGGAAATCGGGTAAGTTGTAGTTCTTTAAAATTTTGTGGTTTAATCTTTTTTTGATTAAAAAAAGATTGTATTTTTGTAGCCCGCTTTTTTATTTTAGGGCATTAAAAATTATTGAAATTTTTTCAAAATAAGTTTGCCGGAAATAAAAAAAGGGTTGTATATTTGCAGCCGCTTAGAAAAGCAACGTTCACAACAACAGGTTGAAAAAACAGAAATCCCGGGTGGGTCTATATATAGAGAGGTTCGAGTCCTTTGATTTCCACAAAAAAACCATTTGTTCTTCCCTATGGGAAGATGCCCGTAAGGGCAGATGGGATACGTTCATTGATATATTGAATTGACAGCGCGTTTCAATGTTGTTCGCAAGAGCAGCAGAAGAGACCAAAAAATACGAATCAAGACTAGAAGAATACTTTTGAGCAGATGTGGTTTTCGGACCACATTGGAAAACACCTTAGTAATTGTTAACACATTTAAAATTTAACGATGAAGAGTTTGATCCTGGCTCAGGATGAACGCTAGCGGCAGGCTTAACACATGCAAGTCGAGGGGTAACAGGGTGCTTGCACCGCTGACGACCGGCGCACGGGTGCGTAACGCGTATACAATCTACCTTATAGAGGGGGATAGCCCAGAGAAATTTGGATTAATACCCCATAGTATTATAGAATAGCATTATTTTATAATTAAACATTTATGGCTATAAGATGAGTATGCGTTCTATTAGTTAGTAGGTAAGGTAACGGCTTACCTAGACATCGATAGATAGGGGTCCTGAGAGGGAGATCCCCCACACTGGTACTGAGACACGGACCAGACTCCTACGGGAGGCAGCAGTGAGGAATATTGGACAATGGGCGAGAGCCTGATCCAGCCATGCCGCGTGCAGGAAGACGGCCCTATGGGTTGTAAACTGCTTTTACAGAGGAAGAAACATCCCGACGTGTCGGGACTTGACGGTACTCTGCGAATAAGGATCGGCTAACTCCGTGCCAGCAGCCGCGGTAATACGGAGGATCCAAGCGTTATCCGGAATCATTGGGTTTAAAGGGTCCGTAGGCGGGACAATCAGTCAGCGGTGAAAGTCTGTGGCTCAACCATAGAATTGCCATTGATACTGTTGTTCTTGAATACTTATGAAGTGGTTGGAATATGTAGTGTAGCGGTGAAATGCATAGATATTACATAGAACACCGATTGCGAAGGCAGATCACTAATAATTTATTGACGCTGATGGACGAAAGCGTAGGTAGCGAACAGGATTAGATACCCTGGTAGTCTACGCCGTAAACGATGGTTACTAGCTGTTCGGGAGCAATCCTGAGTGGCTAAGCGAAAGTGATAAGTAACCCACCTGGGGAGTACGTTCGCAAGAATGAAACTCAAAGGAATTGACGGGGGCCCGCACAAGCGGTGGAGCATGTGGTTTAATTCGATGATACGCGAGGAACC
>JAENXB010000286.1 GCA_016649785.1 Flavobacteriaceae bacterium | reverse complement strand
TTTTTCTCTGTTTCGTCCTTGACATAAGTATCTATTAACAAGGAATAGGTTTCAGAATGTATGTTTTCCATCATGATCTGAAAGCCATAAAAGAATTTTGCTTCTGAATATTGCACTTCATTCACGAAGTTCTCGGCCAGGTTTTCATTTACAATTCCATCTGAAGCTGCAAAAAAGGCCAGGATGTGTTTGATGAAATAGCGTTCGTCTGAATTTAGTTTGTTTGTCCAGTCGCTGAAATCCTGATGTAGGTCTATTTCTTCGGCGGTCCAAAAGCTGGCTTCCATTTTTTTATAGTAATCCCAAATATCGTGGTGTTTAATAGGAAATATTACAAAGCGGTCTTTATTTTCCTGTAAAATGGGTTCAATTTGCGGCATAAAATTTTTGTTTTCAGATGGTAATATTCACTTCTAATATCCTGCTTAAACAAATATTGGAAAATCAAATGGAATTTAAAATAGATTGAGAGAAACGTTTTTAACAAAGTTTTTAACAATGCAAATCATCTGTAAACTCAGGGATCTGCAAAATAAAATTGTTAATAAACTGAAAATGAGTTGATTATAACTTGTTGATAACTGTAGTAACTTATTTTTTTTTAATATTTACGATCTAAAAAAACCTGTGTTTCTTCAAACTGCCAAGCCGCCAAAACAGTACTGATTTAGGAGGATAATTGGATCAGGAATAATTGTGGGACAGGCATAAATTTTAATTAGTCTGTAAAGAAAAAATTAACTTACGATTTTAATCATGGGTCAAAGAATCGTTCTAAACTTGTTGTTCCCTGATCAAAAGATAAAATGTACTGTTTCTTCTTCATTTTCTTGAATTTAAAATTAATCTTCTATGATATATTTCTGGGCTAATTTTTTAAATTCAGCCGATTCCTTATCTATCCAGCTTTGGTCTTTGGCAAGTTCTTTCGCCATTATTCTTGCCGTTTCCGGGATCATACTTATCGCGACACGGGCATCAAGAAAAAGCACACGTATTCTTCTTGCCAGCACATCTTCCAACTTAAAGGCCATCCCTGTTCTTACTGCCCAGGTAACTTCTGCTTTAATATATGGAAAATCTGGATGTAGTTTTTCTGAAAGCTCCGGATCTTTAGCGATTAACTTGTTTAAATTTTTTCTTTCAGATCCATAAATGTCCATATAGTCATGTTTTTTAGTTAATGAATATCCGAAAATATGCTGTTTTGCCGATTTACTTTTTCCCGGAGTTTCCCCGGTAATTTGTTTGTAATAATCTACTGTATCTTCTCCCATTTTTCTAAAAGTTGTCCATTTTCCACCGGTAAGGGTGACCAGGTTACTTTTTGAAACAATTATCTTATGACTTCTGGATATTTCCCTGGTCTTCTCATCTTCATTTTTTGGAGCCGCCAGCGGACGTAACCCGGCATACACAGATAAAACATCTTTCCTTGTGGGAGCTTTGATTAAATATTTTTCGGCTGTTTTTAATATAAAATCAATTTCTTTTTGAAGAATATCAGACTCCATTTTAGTTTTTTTTCTCAAAGTATCTGTAGTTCCAACCACAAGTTTATTATACCAGGGAATGGCGAATAACACTCGACCATCACTGGTTTTGGGAATCATTAGGGCATCTTTATGAGATAGAAAGGAACTATCCATGACCAGATGAATACCTTGACTGGGTTGTATCATTTTTGGTGTCCCTGGATTATCCATTTTTAAGATTTTATCTGCAAAAACCCCGGTTGCATTAACAACCATTTTCGCCTTTACTTCAAAAGCCTTAGTTGAAAACTGATCTTTTACATGGACTCCGTCAATTTTACCTTTAGAATTTTTATTTAGATGGGTGACCTTCATATAATTTAGCATTACACCACCAAGTTCATTACAGGTTTGAGCAACATTTAAGGCTAACCTGGCATCATCAAACTGTCCATCATAATAAATTATGCCACCTTTAAGTTTATCCTGCCTGATATTGGGTAACCTTTGAATGATTGCTTTTTTAGAGATAAATTGCGATTTTTCTATGCTTAAGCTTCCGGCCATTAGGTCATAAATTTTAAGACCAATAGTATATTTCATCCGGTCAAAAAGGGAGTAAACAGGAATTATGAATGACTGGTTATGAGCAAGGTGAGGGGCGTTTTTTAATATTCTTCCCCGCTCCTTCAATGCTTCCAGAACCAAAAGAATATCACCCTGAGCTAAATACCTAAACCCTCCGTGGATCAATTTTGTGCTTCGGCTGCTGGTACCTTTGGCAAAATCTGCTTTTTCCAATAACAATACCTTTAGTCCTCTAGATAAACCATCAAGTGCTACTCCTAAACCCGAAGAACCACCTCCAATTACTACTATATCCCAAAGAATCTCTTTATCTATCGCTTTTTTAATGTTTTCTTTCCTATTCATTTTTTAAATTTAATTTCAAAAGATTCTGTTTTAGAAAATTGTAGAAAAGTCCTTTCTTTAACCGCAAAGTTATACCGTTAAAAGGAAAAGAAACAAAATTGCAATTCTTAATTCGGATCCATAAAGTAATCCACAAAATATAACCTTTCCAAATAAATATAAAAGGAAAAAAACGAGAGAAATCGGAAGTTAAAATTTTGAAGAAACCGCGAATTAGCTAAAACCATTTCAAATTTGTCCAATAGCTATGTGAGGAATTTATTTTTGCTCTTAAATACACAAAAATAAGTATAGTTTTAAAATTTTAGAATGCTAAAAATCAGGCTAGTGGGTAAAAAAAATAATTTTTTAATGAAGAAAGGTGATTTATTTTTTGAAGGATTTCGCAACTTTTTCCAACTCCATATACCAGTCTTCTCCAAATTTGCGGATAAGCGCATCTTTGACGAATTTATAAATGGGAACCTGAAGTTCCCTACCCAAAGAGCAGGCGTCATC
>JAENXB010000373.1 GCA_016649785.1 Flavobacteriaceae bacterium | reverse complement strand
CTCCCTTTCCATCAACAAATGGTTGATATAAAATCAAGCCTCCCTTATACTGTAATTAACAAATTCCAGTATAAGGGAGGCTTTTTTATGTCAGTGAAAGAAACGGTACTAAAAGTTCTGGAGGAGAATAAAGGCCTGGTTGTTTCAGGTCAAAGAATTGCCGTGGAGGCAGGGGCTTCAAGAGCCGCAGTCTGGAAAGCAATATCCCGGCTCCGTGAAGAGGGGCATATAATAGAAGCCTCCACAAATAAAGGCTATACACTTTCTTCAAAAAGCGATTTATTATCTTCAGATGGAATACATGCTTATTGCAAAGATCTTCCTAAAGAAAATATTTTTTGTTATAAAACAATTGATTCAACCAATACCAAAGCCAAACAAATTGCCACCCAAGGGGGAACAAAGTTAGCCTTGGTTGTTTCCGAAGAACAAACAAACGGTCGTGGAAGAATGAGAAGAAACTTTTTTTCTCCAGCTTCTTCCGGAATCTATATGAGTTTGCTCATTAAACCGACTTTTGACATTTCAAAATCAATTCTTGTCACTACCGCTACTTCTGTCGCTGTCTGCCGGGGAATTTCATCCGTACTGGGTATAGACTGTAAGATTAAATGGGTAAATGACATTTTCTTTGACGGGCGCAAAATTGGGGGAATTCTTACAGAAGGGATTACCGATTTTGAAACCGGTCATGTAGAGTATATTGTAATTGGTATTGGAATCAATTATTCAACGCCAGCTCAGGAGTTCCCTGATGAAATCAAGGAAATTGCCGGTTCCTTATTAAACAGAAACCCTCAAAACGATAGCGAATCCATCCCCCTGACTTCCAGGTCGAGGAATGAATTAATCGGCACCATTATAACGGAGTTATTGGAACTGCTTAGTTCTATAAACGAATCCAATTTTTTAGAGGAATATAGATCCAGATCCCTTATCCTCGGTCAACAGGTTATCTTTTCTCAGCAAAATGCCGGAAATATAATTTCAGAAACAGGAAAAGCCATTGACATTGATCATGAAGGAGGCTTGATTGTTCTTCTTCAGGATGGAACGACAAGGGTTATCAACAGCGGTGAAGTGAGCATCAGAAAAACCGACAACAATTATCGGTAAACCAGGCAAATCATCTGCAATAAATAAAGCGGAACCTCTGCAAGTGTAAAGTGAGCAACAGATTCCGCTTAATTTTTTATAGGTTTTTTTATTTATTAAATACTTAAGTAACGTTCCCCTGTATCCGGCAGCAATACCACTATTTTTTTATTTTTGTTTTCTTTTCTCAGTGCAACTTTTGTAGCCGCCCATAAGGCAGCCCCGCTTGAAATTCCCACCAGAATCCCTTCTTCATGTGCAAGGGCCTGTGCCGTATTCTTCGCATCATCCCCTTCAACAAGTACTATCTCATCATATACCTCCCTGTCCAATACCTGTGGAATAAAATTGGCGCCTATTCCCTGAATTGGATGAGGCCCGAACTTCCCTTGAGAAAGTAATGGCGAGGCTGCAGGTTCAACTG
>JAENXB010000262.1 GCA_016649785.1 Flavobacteriaceae bacterium | reverse complement strand
GTGATGTGGTTCCCGGGGTTCTGCCGATTCTATCACAATTCCGAAGGAAGACCTTCTGTTGTGATTTTTTGCCATGCGATGCACAAAAGAACAAGCCAGTAACGAAGGTATGGGCGCCAGTTTAGGATTTACGTTTCGGTCGGAAAGGATAATGATATTGCAACCATTGTCTACAGCTATGGTAATTTCGTCAATAATTTCATCCAAACGGGTCTCTAATCCGTTCAGGCCTTTTTCGGCTTCATATAAAATCGAAATGGATTCCGATTTAAAACCGGGATAGTCTATGTATTTTATTTTATCCAGATCGTCATTGGAAATCACCGGATTTTGAATTCGGAGTTTTTTACATTGCTCAGGAACAATGTCAAATATATTAAGGTCTTCCCCCAGGGTCAAGCTGATATCGGTAACAATTTCTTCCCTGATCCCGTCCAACGGAGGATTGGTAACCTGCGCAAAGGATTGTTTGAAATAATTAAAAAGCAATTGCGGGCGGTCTGAAAGTACTGCCAGTGGAGAATCAGATCCCATTGATCCTATGGCTTCTTTTCCCTGGGAGGCCATAGGGGTAATAATTGTATCTACATCTTCCTGGGTATAACCAAACAATTTTTGCCTGGTGATAAAATCGATTTTTTCCACCGGGGTTTTGTTACCTGTATAGGGAACTTCGGCCAAGGCAAGCAGGTTCTTATCCAACCATTTTCTGTATGGCAATTTAGAAACTATGCTTTCTTTTAATTCTTCATCCCCAATAATCCGGCCTTCATTCATATCTACCAGGAACATTTTTCCGGGTTCCAAACGGCCGTGAAGGGCCACATTTTCAGGCTTGATATCTATAACCCCGGTTTCTGAAGACATAATTACGTAGCCATCTTTGGTAACAGTGTACCTTGAAGGGCGCAATCCATTTCTGTCCAGAAGTGCTCCAATATAATTTCCGTCGGTAAAGGGAATTGAAGCCGGCCCATCCCAGGGTTCCATAATACAGGCATTGTATTCGTAGAACGCTTTTTTATCGTCGGGCATAGAAGGGTTTTTCTCCCAGGCCTCCGGTACCATCATCATCATGGCTTCGGGAAGGGATCTTCCTGTGTGAAGTAGGGATTCCAAAACCATATCCATAGAAGCCGAATCTGATTTTCCTTCACTTACAATTGGCAATATTTCCTTAAAATTTTCTCCGAAAATCTCACTTGCAAAAAGCTCTTCCCGCGCCCTCATGCGGCTTAGGTTTCCACGCAAGGTATTGATTTCGCCATTGTGGCACATCAATCTGAAGGGTTGGGCCAACTCCCAGGAGGGAAAGGTATTGGTTGAAAATCGCTGGTGTACCAATGCCAATTTTGTAACTACTTCAGGCTCATTTAAATCGCGATAATACCTGTTTATGTCCTGGGGCATTAAAAGCCCTTTATAGATTATAGTGGTTGTGGATAAGCTGGGTAAATAGAAATAATCGGTTTCAGAAAAGCCTGATTTTTCAATTCTATGCTCCGTTATTTTTCTTGCCGAAAACAACTTCGCATTAAAAAATTCTTCTGAAAGCGTTTCCGTTTTTCCGATAAAGATCTGTTCGGTAATTGGTTCAGATTCTGCGGCAATACGTCCCAAACAGGAATTATCTACAGGAACTTTCCTCCAACCTATAACTTCCAATCCTTGTTTTTTTATTTCCTCTTCAAAAATTTCTTTACATATTTTAAGCTGATTTGCAGCTTTTGGCAAAAAAACCATTCCTACAGCGTAGGATTTAAAATCGGGAAGTTTAAATTCACATGCTTTTTTCAAAAAAGCATGTGGAATTTCTATCAGGATCCCGGCGCCATCACCGGTTTTTCCATCGGCACTCACCGCACCACGATGTTCTAAACGAATTAGAATATCAATGGCTTTATGGATTATATCGTTGGTACGTTTTCCTTTTAAATTGCATATAAATCCTGCCCCACAATTATCATGCTCAAATTCCGGAGAATAGAGTCCCTGCTGTTTTATTTTCATGTCCTTAGTCCTTAATTTATTGTTGCAAATATATCCAAATAGATGCTAAAAAATTAGTGAAAAGAGTTAAAGAATAAAATAAAAGCGGTAAAATTATTTAAATACAAATAAATTGACAATATAATATTTTGAGCCCTTTTATATTGATAATCCCATAATCAGAAAGACCGATTCTGTCATAAAAAGCAAAAGAATTTTATTCGATTATTATGAATTTTGATTTGAAAAACGGTTATAATTTTTTTTATAAATCAGTGTTAATATAAATATCCCAATAAATTTTTACAGAAGAAACTCCTTATGATAGTCCACGATTTTAATCGTGGGTGAAATGATAATCATGAGAATCTCGAACCGTTTCAAAAGTTCGAATATGGAACAGGAATAAACCATGGATTTTCGGTAAATAACCATCGGAGTGTTTGTAAATGGTTGAAACCATTCCATTGGGAATCTATTATTTATAGCCCACGATTAAAATCGTGGGCAATTGAAAATAAAAAAATAAATCGTTTAAACGGATTATCCCATCAATTGCAAGGCGTTAAAATCTTTGTTGATGATAATGCTGTTTTCTTCCGAATTAAAGCGCAAAGATTCGAGGCTTACTTCTTCATTGTCCACCATTACTTTTTGAATTTCAAATGGTAAGCCGTGGAAACGCAACTTCATAGTTTCATAGGAAGCGGAATATTTCCCGTCTTTATGCTGCTGAATACTGATTTCCTGTGATTTTCCAATCAGTTTAAAGCTTCGCAAACTGTACCGGCCTTTTTTATAATCATATCCGTCATGAGCATCTTCGTAAAGTTCAGAATTTTTCTTTCCGAGTTTATAATACACATCCAGGACAAGTTCTTTTATTTCTATTTCATCTACGTATTGCTGGACGGGATATTTAGGAATAATTGCACCTTCCTTGATAAATAAAGGCATTTTGTGGAGTGGAGCATCCACCCATATTTCTTTTCCGCCTTCAACAACTACATCATCCCAGAAGTTGAACCATTTTCCACGGGGAATATACATTCTTCTTCCCTGGGCATTTGGTTCCTGAACTGGACAAACCAGGATCTGATTTCCAAAAATAAATTCGTCTGAGCGATAGTGGGTTTGAACATCTTCCTGATCTACATAAACCAGGGGTTTTATAATGGGAATCCCATCTTCCACATATTGATGAAATGCAGTGTATAAATAGGGTATCAACTGATATCTTAATTCTACGAACTTTCTGGTAATTTCAAGGACCTCTTCCCCAAAACACCAGGGTTCCTGATCTCCGTGTTCGCCTGAGGAGTGAGTCCTGCAAAAGGGATGAAAAACCCCTAACTGTATCCAGCGGGTATATAATTCGCCGGAAGGTTGTTCCGCAAAACCTCCAAT
>JAENXB010000163.1 GCA_016649785.1 Flavobacteriaceae bacterium | reverse complement strand
TATATTTGGTGAAGGGCAATCTTATTTATTTAAAACATGAATTTAGCCGATCATTACGATAATCTGTATCAAAATTCCATTGACGAAATAAGAACGGAGGGATGCAAGACAGATCCTTTAATTAAATCTCCCACTGATAATAGGTTTGGGGTCACATTGCTGATTAGACCACCAATTCTGGTTAAAAAACGGATAGAAATATTCCTCAAGGAATTAAAAAACATCGACAATCAGCAGTATTATTATCCTCTTTCTGATATCCACATAACTGTAATGTCGATCATTTCTTGCGCTAATGGATTTGAGCTTAAAAACATTTCAATTCCAGATTATATGCGGATAATAGAGAAAAGTATTCAAGATGTGGGGAAATTCAGGATTAAGTTTAAAGGAATTACCGCTTCGACATCAACAATAATGATACAGGGATTTTATGGAGAAATTCTGAACACTTTTAGAAATAATCTGAGGATCAATTTCCAGAAGTCACACTTAGAACAGACTATCGATAAAAGATATTCTATAAAAACTGGACATTCCACAGTCGTACGTTTTCAAAACAAATTGGAACAAGAAAACAACTTCCTGGAGGCTCTTGAAAAATATAAGGATTTTGATTTTGGGGAATTTGATGTTAACTGGGTGGAATTGGTGTTCAATGATTGGTATCAAAGAAAGGAACACGTCAGGATCCTAAGTTATTTTGATATTTAAGATAATTCGCAAAGTTCCTAAAACAACTTAGAGAACCGGATTATCAGCTCTGAAAATTTTCTGATTTTTAATCTCGTTGCATATTACTCCTTGCAAAACTAAAAATTTTGCTGTACAATCGCACGGTCTCGTTATAATCTCCGTAGTCTTCATGGCCGGACAGGTAATCTATGTCCATTAAGATTGGAGTGCCGGCAGTATTGCTTTTTTGAAGCTTGGCAATATATTTCCCGCTATCCCATAATGGAATGCGATCGTCGTTATTGCTCGGCATAATAAGGGTGGCCGGATAGTTGGTTTCGGGTTTAAGATTGTGATAAGGATCCATTTTTAACAGGCCCAGGAACTCCAAACTATCTTTTACAGTGCCATATTCAAGATAGCTGGTGCTGCTTGCCGTACCGGAAGATTCCAGGCCCAGCGGATTCATACGCGGCACTTCGGCAATAAAAGATGAATATAGATCGGGGCGCTCGTTTACCGCCATTCCAGCCGTAATTCCGCCTGCACTGGCCGTATATAAGGAAATCAATCCCTTTCTGGTAAATCCTCTCTCTATTAATTCAGCGGTACAGGCATTGAGATCTTTCCAGGAATTCTGTTTTAGGTTTTTCATTCCTTGCTCATGCCATTCTTTTCCTTTTTCACCTCCCCCTCTTACGTGCGCAAAGGCTAAAATCCCCCCCTGAGCTGCCCAGTCCAGGAAAATTGGAAAAAAGAAAGGACTTAAACTTTCCCCATAGGCTCCATAAACATATATAAAAACTTCGCTGTTGGAATCGGGCTTCAAATTTTTATCATAGACCAGGGATAATGGGACTTCCACTCCATCGTGGGAGGTCACCATAATTTGTTCTGAAACAAGGTTTTTAAAATCCGGGTAATCAATTTTGGTTTGAAGGGCTTCCTCCTTAAAATCCCCTTCATTTATAAGGTATCTGGTATAATCGGAGGTCCATCCATCCAGTTCTGCTCCTATAAAATTATGGGTGACAGATTCCCCAAAAAACGATACAAATCCGGCAGAAAAAGGTAGTTCTAATTGTTCGGTTCCTTTATTATCTTCGATTACAAATATTGAAACTTCAACTCCAAATTTTGATTTTGCAAAATATATTTTATCCTTTGTAACAATGAATTGGGTAATGGGATTTTCCTTGCTTCCCTCAGCCAAAATCTCCGGATTGTTGAAATCGGGATTTTCAATATTAACCTGACATATTCTATTTCCATTATCGCTCCCCTGACGAAATATAAATTTATTATTTCGAACTTCCCCCTGGTTATAAAACACTTTGTTTTCTTGCTTAAAAAATGGCAGCCACTTTGATTCCCCATTTATAACATCAGAAATCCTGGCAATATAACCATCGTAATAATCACTGGAACTGGCCGAATATCCAACTATGTATTTATCCTGACTTGATCCGATCTTCACTTTTGGGTAATAATCTGAAGGAATAACTACAGGATCACTATTTCCAAATATAGATTTTCGTTCTTCGGGATCCCCACCAAGGATATGAATTACCGAGAATGAGTTCTTTTTGTATCCGGGTTGGGTTTTATCCACCACCGGAAAGTATAAATAGATAAATCCGGAACCATCCGGAAGCCATTCAATCCCACCAAAATCAGGGTTAATATTTGAGATTTTATCATTTAGCAATTTTCTTTCGATAAGATCATAGATCACGATTTGTGAAGAAAAATCATCACCATTCCTAAAACCAATGGCCAGTTTTTTACCATCAAATGAGGGTTTAATATAACTGATGCCTGTACCTCCATCCTTGAAAGAGGACGGGTCGAATATTTCAATTTCGTCAGAGGAAAGTTGTTGCCTGTAATATAATTTATCAACACCTTTCTTATCATCATATTTCAAATAAAAATAATTACCAGCTTCATTTACCCGTATCATACTGATACTGCCGTTACCTAAATTTTGTAATTGGTTAAATCGCTCCAAATATTTATTCATAAGATCGTTAGAAGAAAAATAAGTCTCAGCCACAGAATCCTGTGCTTTAAACCAAGACATGATTTGGGGTTCCTCCAAATTATTTAAACTTTGGTATTCATCTATAACTTCATTTCCATAATGGAGTTCACAATGGCTTTGAATGGTTATTTCAGGATATCCTATAATTTTTATAGTCCCATTTTGAGCATAGGAAATCGAAAAAAACAAACATCCCAGGTAAAGAAGGACAGATTTATACTTATTTTTCATATTCTAAATTTAAAAGAAATCCTGGGACAAAAAATTTTGGCCCAGGATTTCTAAATTTTACATTAATTACTGCCATTTTTAGGACGTATTACCTTGTCCCTGTCAATAGCTCCTTCGACTCCACCACCTTTAATTTTGTTTAAATTCGGCAAAACCCTTCCCTTAAAATCTTTAAGTTCTTTTTTCATGATTGAAATAATTTAAAATTAATTAATAAAATTTGATATACTAAATAAGCTCATTCATAGGCAAAACACAACAATTACATATCGCCATTTATAAATGACGTGTTGTTTTTCCGAAAATTTAACTCTTTTAAAAATTCGGAAACAGTTACTCCTGTTTTTTTGTAAAAGGCAGCTGAAAATGATCCTGCAGTTTTAAATCCGAAATGTTTCGCTAGTCCCTGATGACTAAATTTCAACAATTCAGGAGTATCACTTATCCGATTAATAGCCCTTGTGATTTTCAAATCGTTTATATAGTTTGGAAAACTCAATTGCTTGTAGGAATTGATGACAGTTGACAGGTAGGCAGTATTTGTCTCTAATTCCAGTGCCAATGAAGGCAGATCTAAATCTGCCCTCATGAACCTATCTGAGTTTTCAAATTCTTCCAGACTTTTTAATATATCTATCCTAATTGCTTCCGGAACAGTAGAGGGAGGCCTTAAATTTTTCACTGGAGCAATACTTTGTATTATTGGACCTTTTTCTAGAAGGAGGTTCAGTCTGGTTCGCATTCTCCTAGTTCTGACAAAAAATACAAGTCCGGATAAAACAGAAAATCCGGCCAATATTCCAGCATAGGAAATATATCTGCTCTTTGCTTTGAGTTGTTCCTCCGTTTTCTTTTTCTGATGCCTGAAATAAGGAATATCGTAAGAGATTGTAGCCTTGTTGAGAATATCTTCCTGCCCTGTAGATAAAATACTATCATAGTAAATCAACTTCCCCATATATTCAATTTGTTTTGGCTTATCCTCATTTAAAAGAGAACGAAATATGAGTTGCTGGTACACATCTTTGATCTCAATAAAAGGATCCAAAGTTTCTGAAAGGATAGAATCAATATTTTCAAAATATCTTAGGGATAACATACCGTTCCCTAATTTTTCTTCAATCTTTCCAAGATAATACAGCTTAATGGCTTTATTGGTTCCTTCTAATGAATCTACGTATTTAAGCAGTGTATCCTTCGCCCTTAAATAATCTTTATCATAATAATTAATTTGGGCATCAAGCATGACAAAATCCCTGAAATTCAATTTGTCTTTAAAAATTAGACTCTGATCTATACCATTTTTTACATAATATTTGGCTGAATCGATCTCTTGCAATCTTAAATGGGTAGTCGAAAGATTAAACAGCAATGCTATAAATTCTTCATAATGAATGCTTTCAAAATTATTCTGGCGCATTAAAAGTTTTAAGGATCGTTTGTAAAGTTCGGCCGCGGCATAATGTTGCCCATTAAGATTCCTAATTGCGGCAATGGATAATGATATTTCCCGCTGTTGTTCGGTATTTTCCTTTGCCAATGCCATATTATAAGCTTCCAGGTAATTATTAAGAGCATCCTGAAAATTATTCGCATTGTAAAAAATATGGCCTTTAAGAATATATCCCAAGGTTGGATAATTTAAATGATTGCTGTTTTTTGTTACCTGTATGATGGAATCCGCATACAACAAAGCTATTTTTGGTTCTTCAAAAAGTGCCCTGTAATAAAATGCCCTGGCAATTTCAATATTATTATTTTCAGCTTTTGCTTTTTGCTCATGCGCTTGTGTGAGTTTTCTAAGCTGAACCATATTGTCTTGATTCCAAGCCTGATTTTCAAGATCGCTGATCTCTTTAAAAGTCAAACTCCTTATCTCCGTTGCATTGAGATGCCCTGAATTATTTTGAGAGAATCCATCAAGGAAAAATACAAGCGCCAAAAGAAATGGAAATATTCCCAAATTATTTTTTTGATATGTTCCTGTTAAATTCATTTGAAATCATTTAAAATTTTAGTTTGACCATAGGTTTCGAAATTGATAAAAAAGACGTTCCAAAACAGTTACTTCCTCCAAAAGAATTTCAGCCGTACCAATCAATTCCTGATTAAATTCCAATTTCTTACCGTAAGATGTATTTAAATCATCAATGTTCAAGTACACGACATAGCCTGGATTTTCGCCTGTTCTGGGAACCTGAGAAATGGACCCAACACTTGCTTCCACCGTTCCCCACTCCCGGTAAGGAAAATTTTCCAGTTTTAAGAATACCTTTTGATCCTTACGGATCTTGCCGGAATTTCTAATCGGAAGCTCGCACTTTCCAATTAGGTTTTGTCTCTCATAGGGAACTACCGTAAAAACGGCTTCCCCTGATTTTACATCCTGAAATTTTCCCCAAATATCATTGTAAGAAAGCCTTCCTTCAATAGGGCTTTTGAGAAGAAAATTTTCTTCCCATTCAGAAATTTCATTTAATAAATCCTGTCGGGCCAGGATTAGTTCCGCTTCCTGAATACTACCGTTTTTAAAATCTGAATTCTTAACCAATTGCTGATTTTTTTCTATGCTGTTCTTATCCAGGATTATTTGATTCAACTGCTGTTCCTGAAAATGGAATTGGCGCTTTTCGTTTAGAAATTCATTTTCTACTCTTTCCAAATCTAGTTGGGAGATCACACCTTTTGATAATAATTTTTGATGTCTATGAAAATTGACCTCAAGAATATTGAGACTTTGTTTTGCCAGTAGAAGCTCCTCCTTTTTATTTTTTAACGACAAGTTCTGATTAGAAAGCTGATCTTTTAACTGCATCTGGAGGATAATTCCTTCGCGAAGGGAACTCTCCAATATTAATTTTTGATACCTGCTTAAAAAGACATTATAAAAGGGTTGAATGGAGTTCCCCAGATTAAGTTGACGTGGAAATTCGATATTCAAAGCATCAATAGAGGTCTGCATTGATATTGTGGCCGGAAGCTTCTCCCTCAAATAAGCAATATCCTTTTCATTTGCGGGATTTTCAATAATAGCCAACACAGCTCCTTCTGAAATAGAATCCCCTGATCCATAATTTATCGAGGAAATCTTACCTGTTTTTTTTGACAGGATTTGTACCGGAGGATTCTTGGAGGTAATAATTACGCTTCCCACAATAACTTCATTAAATGAAAAGATGGATGCCAGAATAATGGAAAATATGAAAAACAAAGACACCAATACCGTTCCCCACCGCAAGATCCCAACGGGCTCACGGTTAAGGTTATTTTCAGATTGATATTTATGGCTATTTTTGATAAATTCTATGTTTTAAGTTGGTTTCTGATCAGATTATGATAAATCCCGTTTTGCGATATCAAATCAAGATGGTTTCCTATTTCCACAATTTTCCCTTCATTCATGACCAAAATTTGATCGGCATTTTTAACGGTGGAAAGTCGATGCGCTATTATTACCACCGTTTTATTCTTATAGAATGCAACCAGATTTTCTGTAATAACTTTTTCGTTTTCCGCATCAAGGGAACTTGTGGCTTCATCAAAAAACAAATAATCCGGGTCTTTGTAAATCGCCCTGGCAATTAATAATCGCTGCTTCTCCCCGCCGCTTAAAAGTTGGCCCTGCTCCCCAATTTTTGTTTGAACTCCAAAAGGTAACTTCTCTATTAAATTTGTCAGGTTCACCATTTCTA